>NZ_JAIUJZ010000107.1:0-24581 GCF_020176775.1 Saccharopolyspora sp. 6M | reverse complement strand
AAGTAGACCACCAGGGAGCGGCCCCGGTAGTCGGCGAGCGCCACGGTCTTGCCGTCGGCGTCCCGCCACCCCCGAACCCGCCGACATCGAACCCGCTGACGCCGACCGGCCAGAGCCGGTGCGCGTGCCCGTTCCCGCGCGCTGAACCGACCGGCGCATTCCGGTCATCACGTCCGGCGACACCCCGCGGAACGTTCACCAGGCGGAATGCCGCTGTGACGACGGTCGCCCCAGATCCCGGTCCGGCGGTGATGGCGGTTAGGTTCCGCTGGTGTTCAGCGAATGGATCGAACCGGTGCTGCTGCTCGTCGTCGGATTCCTGTCCGGGGCGATCAACGCCGTAGCGGGCGGCGGATCGCTGCTGGTGTTCCCGGCGCTGCTGGCCACCGGCATGCCACCGCTCGTCGCGAACGTGACGAACTCGGTGGTGCAAGGCCCCGGCTTCGTCGGCGCCGCCGTCGGGCAGCGCGACGACCTCACGGGCGCGCCGCGGCGACTGCTGTGGACGTCGATCGCCGCGGCCGTCGGCTCCGCCATCGGGTGCGTGCTGCTCATGGTGCTGCCCGGCGAGGTGTTCGACGCCGTGGTGCCCGTGCTGATCGGGCTGTCCGCGGTGCTCATGGCGTTCCAGAACACGATCAAGCGCTGGTTCGGCCGGACCGAGGGTGGCGCGGAACGCCTCGGCTGGCTGTCGTTCGGGCTCTTCCTCGCCTCCATCTACGGCGGCTACTTCGGCGGGGCGCGCAGCGTCATCCTCATCGCGATCCTCATGTTCGCGGTCAACGACACGATGCGGCGGCTCAACGCGCTGAAGAACTGGCTCGGGCTCATCGGCAGCGCCGTCACGCTGGTCGTGTACTCGCTGATCGCGCCGGTCGACTGGGCGGCGGTGCTGCTCGTCGCACCCACGACGGTGCTCGGCGGCTACCTCGGGGGCAAGATCGCCCAGCGGATCCCGGCGACGCTGCTGCGCTACCTGGTGGTCGTCATCGCGGCCGGAGTCGCCCTCTACATGGCCTTCGACTGACCCGGGGTGAACGGACCCTTCGACCAACCGGACGGGACGAACGGTCCGTTCACTCCATCCGCGGGTCGCCGAGCCGGCCGCCTCTTCCCGGGGTGAACGGACCCTTCGACCAACCAGACCGGACCAACAGTCCGTTCACCACCCCGAACCGATCCGGGGGGGGGGGGGGGGGGGGGCCGCCCCCCCCCCCCCCCCCCCCCCCCTCCCGGTGGTGCGGGTCGTCAGACGCCGAGGTCCTTGCGGAGCCGGTCGACGTGGCCCGTGGCCTTGACGTTGTAGAGCGCCTTGTTGATCTTGCCGTCGGGGTCGACGACGAAGGTCGAGCGGATCACGCCCTGCACGACCTTGCCGTAGTTCTTCTTCTCCCCGAACGCGCCCCACGCGGTCATCACCGACTTGTCCACATCGGACAGCAACGGGAAGGTGAGGCCCTCGGCGTCGCGGAACTTCGCCAGCTTCTCCGGCTTGTCCGGCGAGATGCCGACCACGTCGAACCCGGCGTCGTCGAGCACCGCCAAGCTGTCCCGGAAGTCGCACGCTTCCTTGGTGCAGCCGGGCGTGCTGGCCGCCGGGTAGAAGTAGACCACCAGGGAGCGGCCCCGGTAGTCGGCGAGCGCCACGGTCTTGCCGTCGGCGTCCGGCAGGGAGAATTCGGGTGCGGCGTCACCCGGTGCGAGTCGCTGCTGTTCGCTCATGCCTCGACGCTAGTCCACGCCGAACGCCCCGCTCGCCTGGGCGGCCACCGACCGCCCAGGCCACCGCGGTCGAGATCACCTCGGGCGGAACCCTCGACTCAGGGCAGTTGCGGCGCGGTCTCCGACACCGTCTGCGAGACGGTGTTCACCGACACCGCCTCCTCCTGATCATCAGCGGCGATGAACCCACCGAAGAACAGCCCGGCCAGAGCCGAAGCGGTCACGGACAGCGCGCAAACGGTGTAAAGGCGCAGGCTCACCGTTTTCCCTTTCCTGCAGGAGTTTTCGAGGAACACGTCGACATCGACTACCAAGTGATCGCCGGTCGGGGTGGAGACGTTACCGGGTTCCCCCGAACGGGGGGTGAACGCGGCGCTACCTCCTGGAGTTGCGGGGCTGCACCGCCCCGCGTAGACGGGAGACACCAGCACCCCACCTATCGGGAGAGCTCATGCCGACCGTGGCCGACCAGTTCATCGAAGTGCTCGTGCAAGCAGGCGTGCGACGGATCTACGGGATCGTCGGCGACAGCCTCAACCCGGTGGTGGACGCGGTTCGGCGCACCGACGGCATCGAATGGGTGCACGTGCGGCACGAGGAGGCGGCGGCGTTCGCCGCCAGCGCCGAGGCTCAGCTGACCGGGCGGCTCGCGGTGTGCGCGGGCAGTTGCGGGCCGGGGAACCTGCACCTGATCAACGGGCTGTACGACGCGCACCGCAGCGGCGCCCCGGTGCTCGCCCTGGCCTCGCACATCCCGTCGGAGCAGATCGGCACCGGCTTCTTCCAGGAGACGCATCCGGAGGAGTTGTTCAACGAGTGCAGCCACTTCTGCGAGCTGCTCTCCCAGCCGGAGCAGATGCCGCGGCTGCTGCGCAGCGCCATGCAGACCGCGGCGGGGCGGCGCGGTGTTTCGGTGCTGGTGCTGCCGGGGGACGTCGCGCACAAGTCGGCGGCGCGGCCGACGGGCACCGGCGCGGTCGATTCGGAGCCGCCGACGGTGGTGCCCTCCCCGACGCAGGTCGACCAGCTCGCCGAATCGCTGAACTCGGCGGAGCGGGTGATGTTGTTCTGCGGTGCCGGGACCCGTGGCGCGCACCAGGACGTGATGCAGCTGGCGAGCACCTTGCAGGCCCCGGTGGGCCACGCGCTGCGCGGCAAGGAGTGGATCCAGTACGACAACCCGTACGACGTGGGCATGAGCGGGCTGCTCGGCTACGGCGCCTGCCAGCAGGCGATGCAGAAGGCGGACCGGGTGGTGCTGCTGGGCACCGACTTCCCGTACGACAACTTCCTGCCGCAGGCCAACACGGTGCAGGTGGACATCGACCCGACGCACCTGGGCAGGCGCACCGTGCTCGACCTGGCGGTGCACGGCGACGTGCGCGAGACGATCCGCGCGGTGCTGCCGAAGCTGCGGCAGAAGACGGACCGCTCGTTCCTGGACCGGATGCTGCGCGAGCACGCCGACCAGCTGGAACAGGTCGTCGACTCGTACACCACGAACGTCGGCAACCAGGTGCCGATCCACCCGGAGTACGTGGCCGACGCGCTGGACGACCTGGCGGCCGAGGACGCGGTGTTCACCGTGGACACCGGGATGTGCAACGTGTGGGCGGCGCGCTACGTGACGCCGAACGCACACCGCCGGGTGCTGGGCTCGTTCGTGCACGGGTCGATGGCGAACGCGCTGCCGCAGGCCATGGGCGCCCAGCTCGTCGACCGGCGCAGGCAGGTGATCGCGATGGCCGGCGACGGTGGGCTGTCCATGCTGATGGGAGAGCTGCTGACGCTGCGGACGCTCCAGCTGCCGGTGAAGGTGGTCGTGTTCAACAACTCCTCGCTGGGCATGGTGAAGCTGGAGATGCTGGTGGACGGGCTGCCGGACTTCGGCACCGACCACGATTCGATCGACTACGCGGGGATCGCCGCCGCGGCGGGCATTCACTCGGTGCGGGTGGAGCGGCCCGGTGAGGTGCGGGAGGCGCTGGAGGGGACGTTGGCCCGGCCGGGGCCGGCGCTCATCGACGTGGTGACCGACCCGAACGCGCTGTCGATCCCGCCGAAGATCACCGGTACGCAGGTGAAGGGCTTCGCGCTGGCGGTGAGCCGCACCGTGCTCTCCGGCGGGGTGGGGAAGATGGTGCAGCTGGCGCGGAGCAACCTGCGCAACATCCCCCGCCCCTGAGCACGCGTCACTCGTCCCGGGAGGGACCAGCCGGGTTTCCGGGAAATCGGTCGCTCTGCGTGAGTTTTCCCGCGTCGCGGCGGGATCGAGAGGCGCGGCGCGGCGAGCCGGTTGCCGCCGCATCTGCCCGGGACGGTGCCGCGGTCCCGATCCTCGGACCAGCACGCCGAGGTCGGGACCAGCTCCGCAGCGGGGAAAAGCACGCTCCGCCAGGTGTTCCGGCCGGTCCCGCACCGCCGCCCCCGGACTCGGTTCGTGCCGACGGTGCCGGGAAAAGGATGTCGGTTGGGTGACGCGATGGTGACGCTCGGTTCGCAGGGTGGACACTGATCGCCATGACAGTGAGTCCCACGGTGCGCCGCCGCCGCCTCGCCGCGGAGCTGCGCAGGCTCCGAGGACTGGCGGAGGTCACCCAGCAGCAGGCGGCCACCCACCTCGGTTGCACCCAGGCGAAGATAGGCAGATTCGAGACGGCGAAGCGTTCTCCGTCGATCGGCGACGTCAGCGCGTTGCTGGACTTCTACGCCGTCAACGGTGCCGAACGCGAACAGTTGATCAACCTGGCTCGGGACGCCCGGAAGCGCGGCTGGTGGCATTCCTACAGCGATGTGCTTCCCGAGTGGTACGAGACCTACGTCGGGCTGGAGGCCGAGGCCTCGTCCATGCACACCTGGGAGTCGGAAGCGATCCCCGGCCTGCTCCAGACCGCCGAGTACGCGTACGCCATCACCAAGTCCACCTTGATCCGCGCGGACGAGCCGGAGATCAGCCGCCGCGTGGAGCTCCGGATGCAGCGCCAGGACCGGATCACCGGATCGCAGCCCCTGGACCTGTGGGCGGTGATCGGCGAGACGGCGCTGCGCCGCGGCGTCGGCGGTTCGGCGGTATTGCGCCGCCAATTGGAGCACTTGCTCGCTTTGGCGGAACTCCCGAACGTGACGTTGCAGGTCATGCCGTTGGACGCGGGCGCGCATCCGGCGCAGGCAGGGCCATTCGTCATCCTCCGCTACTCCAATCACGTGGATCCGGATGTCGTCTATCTGGAAACCCACGTGGGAGGACTTTATCTCGAACGGGATAACGAGCTGTCCAAATACGTGACGATGATGGACCATCTACGCGCACACGCGATCGACCCGGAAGGGTCCATTCAAGTGATTCACGAGCGCATAGGAGAGCTGTAGATGGAATACCTCACGGGTTGGCGGACCAGCACCCGGAGCACGCACCAGGGACAATGCGTGGAGGTCGGCTTCGGTGCCGCGCGCGTCGGCGTGCGTGACACGAAGGACCGGCCGGGTGGCTACTTCGTCGTCGATCCCGCGCGGTGGGCGGACTTCCTCGGAGGTCTCAAGCGCGGCACTTTCGACCGCTGACCCTCGCACCACCGCGTCCGGTGACCGCGCCGTCCCGGACGTGAGAACGAACCGAAGAACCGAGCGGGTCGCCGGATCCGCGCCCGCTCGGCTCCGATTCTCGAAGTCGGATTAATCCGACCGTCGATCGCCCCGTTTCCGCAGACCGAGGCGCCTTCCTGCTATTCCTCCGATCGCTGCGAAACGCATCTCACCCGAACGGTCCTACTCCTCGCGGGTATTAATCGGTGGCGCGGGTTCGAGGAATGGGGTGAGCAGGCCCGGTACCGCCTCTTCGGCCAGCAGCAGGCCGTTCCCCGCGCGCACGTCGGGGATCGTGCACCGGCCGGACCCGGCCGCCGTGGTGGCCACGACGTCCAGCAGCCCGGAGCGGCGCTGGAACACCGACTGCTCGAAGCGCCAGCCGATGATCCCGTCCCGGCGCAGCGCGACGGTCCGGCGCAGCCCGGTGCCGCGCCTGCCCACCAGGTAGGCGCCGTGCAGCCGGTGTCCGAGGTTGCGGTAGGCGTCGATGCCGAACGCGGTCGCGAGCAACGCCACCGAGGGCACCACGGCCGCCGCCGGGGCGAGGGGGATCCAGCCGAGCACCGCCGCCACCACCGCGGCCGCGGCGAACGGCAGCGCCACCAGCAGCCCCCACGTGATCCGCCGCCGCAGCGCGGCCCGCGGGTGCGCGGTGAAGCCGTCAGCGGGGAAGTTCTCCTCCCGCAGCACCTCGGCGGCGACCCGGCGGGCTTCAGCGCGCGGCGCGGGCGGCAGCAAGGTCTTCGCATCCGGCTGCTTCCCGCCCTCGGCGTCGCTGAGCCCGGTGGCGATCGCGTTGGTGCGGGCCCCGCCGACCCAGCGCAGCAGCAGCGGCTCGGCGAGCTCCACCCCGCGCAACCGGCTCTCCTCCAGGGAGATCGACCGCTGGGTGAGCAGCCCGCGGCGCACCCGGAGCGTCCCGGTGCTTTCGCGGGTGAGCGTGAACCCCCACCACAGCTCCACCGACAGCAGCAGCGAGCCGAGCACCCCGACCAGCACGACCGCCACCACGGGGGCGCCGATGGCCAGCCAGAGCGGGACCGCCCGGATCTCCTCCCCGACGAGCCGGTACACCCCGAACTTCGCCAGCAGTTCGGAGAACGAGCCGAACGCCGAGGCGATCGCGCCCCACACGGCGAGGATCAACGACATCGTGGCGCCGGAGTACAGCAGCCACACCGGACGCAGCCGGGCCAGCTCCCCGTCCCGCGGCCCGTCCGACGCGTCGTCCGCGGCACCGTCCGCAGTGGACTCCCGGAGCAGCAGCGCCGCCCGGATCCGCTCCGCGTCGGACCGGGCCAGCGCGTCCAGCTTCAGCTCGCCGTCGCCCTGCGCCCCGGTGCCGATCTTCACCACGGACAACCCGAGCACCCGGTGCATCGGGTCGGCGGTGAGGTCGACGCTGCGGATGCGGTCCCGCGGTAGCGAGCGGTGGCTGCGGGACAGCACGCCCTTGCGCAGCTCCACCCGCTCCTCGCCGATCCGGTAGGAGCCGAACCACCAGTCCAGCCCGGTGGCCACCGCCAGCAGCGCCGCGCAGGCGGCCCAGATCCCCGCCATGACGGCGACTCCGGCCGGTTTCGTCCCGGCCACGAGCATCACCGCGGCGGTGGGCACCAGCGGCAGCAGCGCCAGGACCACCGGCACCAGCACGACCCGGCCGTCGAGCCGCCGCCAGCCCGCCGGCCCGCTCATGTCGCGTCCCCGGGCGCCGCCTGGGTGGTGGCGGTGAGCCGCTCGACGAGTTCGGCGGCGACCCGGTGGTCCAGCCCGTCGATGCGCAGCGGCCCGGCGGCCGATGCGGTGGTGACGGTGACGCTGGCGAGCCCGAACGCGCGTTGCAGCGGGCCGCGCACCGTGTCCACGGTCTGGATCCGGGACATCGGGGCCACGCGCCACTCCTGGCGCAACCAGCCGGCCGCGGTGTACACGGCGTCGTCGGTGTTCTCCCAGCGGTGCACCCGGTAGCGCCACTGCGGCATCACGACCAGGTAGGGGATGCCGAGCACGGCCACGACGGCCAGTCCGAGCAGCAGCCAGGGGCGGGCGGCGGCGGTCTGCGCGGCGAGCACCGCGAGCACCACGGCCGGTGGGACGACGAGGATCGCGGCTTGGGCGGACCACCAGCCGACGGCTCGGCGCTCCACCCGGTGCCGGGGTGGCCGCAGGCGCACCTGCGCTGCGGGGTGTCTGTCTTCTGTGGACACGTCGTGGTCTCCGATTCGGTGGTGCGGCCCTGGTCGCGGCGGGCCTACTTCAAGCTCCGGACCTGCTCCCACAGCTGCGGCCACGGCTCCTGGCGGTCGGTGAGCAGCCACAGCGGGGTGCCGCCGCCGTCGATGCGGCGCACCGCCGCGAAGTGCGCCCGCCACGGTTCCGGGTCCTCGCCGACGAACAGCACGTCCCG
Source organism: Saccharopolyspora sp. 6M (assembly GCF_020176775.1). Classification (NCBI taxonomy): domain Bacteria; kingdom Bacillati; phylum Actinomycetota; class Actinomycetes; order Pseudonocardiales; family Pseudonocardiaceae; genus Saccharopolyspora; species Saccharopolyspora sp. 6M. The sequence continues at coordinate 16,867 of NZ_JAIUJZ010000107.1, read as the reverse complement.
CGCACCGTCGTCCGGCGTCCCGAAGTAGCCGTAGCCGCGATGCGCGCTGTGCGCCGGTGGCAGTCCGTACTCGTGGGTGTGCGCGTCGAGCATCGCAGCAAGGATGTAGCTCTCCCCCACCACCGCCGTGTGCTCCCGCTGCTGCGCGGGCAGCTGCCGGTACGCGGTGGCGACCTCTCCGGCCAGGGCCCGGTCCGCGGGCACCCCGAACGCGGTGGCCAGCATCGAGGACATCACCACGACGGCGCCCGCGGCGAGCACCGCCAGCGCACCGGCCGGCCACGCGAGCCACGCGGCGCCGCGCCGCCCGGCCGCGGCCCGCGCTTCCCGCCTGCGCTGGAAGGCGACCGCGCCGGCCGCGAGCAGCACGCCGTACATGCCGACGACGTAGTAGGGCCGCCCGCTGGTGGCGATGTAGAAGGCGTACTGCGCGAGGGCGGCGGCCGCGATGAACCGGTAGGGGCGGAACTCGGCGGCGGTGAGCATCCGCGCCACGCCGTAGAGGCAGAGCGGGACGCCGAGAACTCCCATGTACAGCACCATCGAAAGGGCCGCGCCGCTCCGGCCGCCGCTGAGGATCGGCGTCTCCGCCTGGACCACTTCGCTCATCGCCAGCTGCGGCCACCCGTGCGCCGCCTGCCAGATCAACGTCGGTGCCGCGATGACCAGTGCGATCCCGATGCACCCCCAGAACTTCGGGCGGCGCAGCAGGTCCCGCGGACCGAACACCAGCAGGCAGAGCAGCAGCGCCGCGCAGAGCACCGCGACGTGCACCTTCACCTGCATCGTGACCCCGATGACGCCGCCGAGGCCGAGCAGCAGCCGATCGTCGGCCCGCCCTTCCGCGTGCTGCCGGCACCAGCGCACCAGCAACAGGCACAGCAGCATCCACAGCGGCGCTTCCAGCGTGTACGGGGTGATCCAGTGCGCGACCAGCGAGGTCCACAGCCCCGTCGCGAACCCCAGCCCCGCGAGCACCTGGCTGCGCCGGTCGCCGCCGAACTCCCGCGCCAGCGACCCGGCGAGCAGCACGCCGCCTGCCGAGATCAGCACGGCGGGCAGGCGCAGCACGATCATGGAGCCGGGAGCGAGCCAGCCCATCGCACCGGCCAGCAGCGGCGCGAGCGGCGGCTGGTCGACGTAGCCCCAGTCCGGGTGGTACCGGCCCGCGGCCAGCATGTACACCTCGTCGATCCAGTACCCGCCGAACGCCCCCACCACGAGGTGGACCACCGCGAACGCGGCCGCGACGAGCAGCAGCGGACGGCGGGCGAACGCGGGCGGCCCCGCGGTGGTGGACGGTGGCCGCGCCGCGGTGGCGCGCACTTCGGTATGCATGGTCTCCCCCAGGAGGATTCGCGATCGAGGACCATTCCACTCCACCCGGGGCACCCGGCGCGACGGTTTTCGGTCGGTTCTCGCTGTGACGGAAGTCGTGCGCTGGTACGACTTTCGTAGGTTCGCGGCCGACGGCGGTGTGGATTCCGGCGGTTCGCCCCGGTTCCGCGGCTACGGTGTGGCTGTGCAACGCCCGCTGTGGCGACACCTCTGGGACACCCCGCGCGATGCGGTGTTCGACGTGGTGCTGGTCGCCGTCCTGTTCCCGCTCGGCCCGATCCTGGCCGTGTTCTTCCCGCCGGACGTGCCGCCGCAGGACTTCCGGTGGCTCGGCGGGGAATGGGTCGCGCAGGTGGTGCTGAACCTGTTCACGCTGGGCCTGCTGGTGCGGCGCCGCTACCCGGTGGTGCTGCTGGCCGTCGCGCTGGTGATGATGCTGGTGCACCTCGTCGCGGTGAGCACGGGGACCGGGGCGCTGTTCTCGATCAACCAGCACTCCGATCCGTGGATGCCCGGGGAACTGCCGTTCCTCACCTACGCGTTCGCCGCGTTCGAGACGCGGGCCCGGTGGCGCGCCGCCGGCTGGGTGCTGGTCGCCGCGGTGGTGTTCACGGCGCTGCGGCCGTGGACGAACCCGGACGGCGAGACGTTGAACAACGCGGTCTGGGTGACGGCGTTCCCGGCGCTGCTCGGACTGTGGACCGGCGCGCGGCGGCGGCTGGTGGCGGCGCTGCGGGACCGGGCGGAGCGAGCCGAACGCGAGCAGCACCTGCTGGCCGAGCAGGTGCGCACCGAGGAGCGGGCGAAGCTGGCCTCGGAGATGCACGACGTGGTCACGCACCGGGTGAGCCTGATGGTGCTGCAGGCGGGCGCGTTGGGGGTGACCGCGCAGGACGGGGCGACCCGGCGGGCCGCCGAGGAGCTGCGGGCCGGCGGCTGCCAGGCGCTGGACGAGCTGCGGGACTTCCTCGGCGTGCTGCGCTCCGGCGAGCAGCGGCCGGACGTGGTCGCCGAGTCGGCGCTGCCCGACCTGTCCGAGCTGGTCGCCGAGTCGGAGTCGGTGGGCGTCCCGGTGCGGCTCACCGAGCTCGGCGAGTCGACCGCGGTGTCCCCGGCGGTGGGCAGGACCGCCTACCGCGTGGTGCAGGAGGCGCTGACGAACGTGCACAAGCACGCGCCGGGCAGCGAGGTGCTGGTGCACGTGGAGTACGACGCGGACCGGGTGCGGCTGGCGGTGCGCAACACGCGCCCCGATCCCGCGGGCGGGGGCGAGCTCGCCGCCAGCGGTTCGGGGGCCGGGTTGCTGGGCCTGCGGCAGCGGGTGGAGCTGGTCGGCGGGACCTTCCGGTCCGGTCGAACCGGGGACGGGGGGTTCGAGGTCGGTGCCATACTCCCCGGGTACGTGCCCACGGCCGAAGCCGGATCGGGCTAGGCCCGCGGTGAACGGGGTTTCCGTGGTGAGCGAGACGGTCCGCGTCGTCGTGGTCGACGACGAGCCGATGGTGTGCGCGCACCTGCGCACGATCCTCGGCTCGGCACCGGACGTCGAGGTCGTGGGCGACGCGCAGGACGGGGCCGCGGCGGTCGAGGCCGTGGTGCGGCACCGGCCGCACGTGGTGCTGATGGACCTGCGGATGCCGGGCGTGGACGGGTTGACCGCGACGGAACGCATCGCGCGGCTGCCCGAGGCGCCCGCGGTGGTGGTGCTGACGACGTTCGACGCGGACCAGCACGTGCTGCGGGCGCTGCGGGCCGGGGCGTCCGGTTTCCTGGTGAAGTCGACTCCGCCGGAGGATCTGATCGGCCTGGTGCGGGTGGCGGCGGACGGGCACACCGTGCTGTCCCCGCAGGCGGCGAAGCGCCTGGTGGCCGCGTCGGACGGGACCGGGAGGCAGCGCGCGCAGGAGGCGGTCCGCGAACTCACCGACCGGGAGCGGGAGGTGCTGGCGGGGATCGGCGACGGCCTGTCCAACGCGCAGATCGGCGAACGGCTCTTCCTGTCGGAGGCGACGGTGAAGGGCTACGTGTCCCGGACCTTGGTGAAGCTGGAGTGCGCGAACCGGGTGCAGGCCGGGTTGATCGCCCACGAAGCGGGCCTGACCGAACGCTGACCGCCGATCCGCAACGCACGCCCCCGGGAACGGCGGAAGGCCCACCCGAGGCGTGCTCGGATGGGCCTTCCGCTCGCCGGGCTCAGGCCCAGAGCTGTCCGTCGAGGCGCTGCGCGGCCTCGTCGAGGGTACCGCCGTAGGCACCGGTGGACAGGTACTTCCACCCGGCGTCGGCGACCACGAACACGATGTCCGCCGACTCCCCGGCGGCGGCGATCTTCTCGCCGATGGTGAGCGCCGCGTGCACCACGCCCCCGGTGGAGATCCCGGCGAAGATCCCCTCCGATTCCAGCAGCTGCCGAGTGCGCCGCAACGCGTCGTAGGAGCCGACGGAGAACCGCCGGGACAGCACGTCCGGGTCGTAGAGCTCCGGCACGAAGCCCTCGTCGAGGTTGCGCAGCCCGTACACGAGTTCGCCGTAGCGCGGTTCGGCGGCGACGATCTGCACGCCCGGCTTCTGCTCCCGCAGGTACCGGCCCACGCCGACGAGGGTGCCGGTGGTGCCCAGCCCCGCGACGAAGTGCGTGATGCCCGGCATGTCCCGCAGGATCTCCGGCCCGGTCCCCCGGTAGTGCGCGTCGGCGTTCGCGGAGTTGCCGTACTGGTAGAGCATCACCCAGTCCGGGTTCTGCTCGGCCAGTTCCTTGGCGACCGCGACGGCCTGGTTGGAGCCGCCCGCCGCGGGCGAGGACACGATGCGCGCGCCGAAGGCCTGCAGGATCTGCCTGCGCTCCTCGGAGGTGTTCTCCGGCATCACGCACACCAGGCCGTAGCCCTTGAGCTTCGCGGCCATCGCCAGCGAGATGCCGGTGTTGCCGGAGGTGGGCTCCAGGATGGTGCAGCCGGTGGTGAGCCTGCCTTCCTTCTCCGCCGCTTCGATCATGGACAGCGCCGCGCGGTCCTTGATCGAACCGGTCGGGTTCCGGTCTTCCAGCTTCGCCCAGAGCCGCACGTCAGCGGCGGGCGAGAGGTTCGGCAAGCCCACCAGCGGGGTGTCACCGAGCGCGTCGAGCAGCGAGTCGTAGCGGGCCACGACGAGCCTCCTGTCTCAGCGGCGGTGGGAGATCAGCGCATGCCGCCGGCGACGGCGGGCAGGATCGTCACGTTGTCCCCGTCGGCCACGCTGGCCTCCAGGCCACCGGCGAAGCGCACGTCCTCGTCGTTGACGTAGACGTTGACGAAGCGGTGCAGCGAGCCTTCCTTGACCAGGCGGTCCTTGAGGCCGCCGTGCTTGCTGTCGAGGTCGTTGATGACCTCGGCGACGGTGCTGCCGCTGGCTTCGACGGACTTCTGCCCGTCGGTGTGGCTGCGCAGGATGGTGGGGATCGAGACCTTGATTGCCATGATGGGAACCTCCCTGTCCACGAGGACTACTGAACGGAACTTGCGCACGCCGCAACCCGCCGCGGCGGGGCGGCGGGAGCGGCTCAGCCCTGGTCGGGCACCTCGTCGGCGCCGGTGTGGGCGAACATGTACGACTCCACGATCTGCACCGGCTCCTCGGTCACCACGCCGTCGAGGATCCGGTAGGAGCGCAGTTCGTGGGTCTCCGGGTCCCTGGTGGACACGAGGACGTAGTGCGCGTTGGGCTCCGAGGCGTAGGAGACGTCGGTGCGCGACGGGTACGCCTCGGTGGCGGTGTGCGAGTGGTAGATGACGACGGGCTCCTCGTCGGCCTCGTCCATCCCCCGCCACACCTTGAGCTGCTCGCCGGAGTCGAACCGGTAGAACGTCGGCGAGCGCTCCGCGTTGATCATCTCGATGAGCCGCTCGGGGCGGTCCGACCCGTCGGGACCGGCGATGACGCCGCACGCCTCGTCCGGGTGGTCCCGTCGAGCGTGCGCGACCATCGCGTCCACGAGGTCACGTCGAATCACCAGCACAGGCACCATCCTACTATGTGGGGCACCGGTGTCCAGCATGCGGAACTCCCGCGGTCCGGTGCCGTTTGCGGGATCAACGTCCGCCCACCTTGGTTCATTCCCGCGCCGAGGGGTAGAGGCTCGTGTACGACGTCACCTCGCCGACGGGTTCGGCGGCGAGCACGGCCCGCACGATCGCCCGGCGCACCACGCCGGCGGCGACGGCGCACACCTCGTCGAGCACCGGAACCCACTGCGCACCGGGCTCGCGTTCCCCGGTGGCGAGCGCGAACACCGTGTCACCGTCGGCGAGGGAGTGCGCGGGCCGGATGGCCCGGGCGAGCCCGTCGTGGGCGGCGACGGCGATCCGCTTGCAGTGCGCTTTGGTGAGCGCGAGGTCGACGGCGACGACGCCGATGGTGGTGTTCAAGGGGCGGGACGCGGTGCCGTGCCGGGAGGGGCGGCCCGCGGTGGGCCCGGTGCGGGCGCGGGCGGCGACGACCTCGGCTTCGGCGGGGGCGCGCAGCCCGGGGTGGCCGTCCCAGGGCAGTCCGGTCTCCGGGTCGATCACGGAGCCGAGGGAGTTGACCGCGAACAGCGCGCCGACGGTGACATCGATGCCGAGCGCCGCGCTGTGGAACACCTCGCCCGCGGTGCCGATGCCGCCCTTGAGCGAGCCGGCGACGGCGCCGGCGCCCGCGCCAACGTTGCCCTCGCGGGACTCCTCGGCGGTGGCGGCGTCGCAGGCGAGGCGGCCGAACTCGGCGCCGGGCCGGTTGCCCCAGTCCCCCATCGGCAGGTCGAACAGCACGGCGGCGGGCACCACCGGCACCACTTCGTGGGCGTGCTCGCCGACCCGGAAGCCGTAGCCGCGGGCGGCGAGCCAGCTCATCGCGCCGTCGGCGGCGGCGAGCCCGTAGGCGCTCCCGCCGGTGAGCACCACGCCGTGCGCCTGCGCGACGAGGTGGGTCGGTTCGAGCACGTCGGTCTCGCGGGTGCCGGGGCCGCCGCCGCGCACGTCCACCGCGGCGGTCGCGCCGCCGGGGGTGAGCACCACGCTCGTCCCGGTGGCCCACCGCTCGTCCAGCCGCTGGTGGTGCCCGACGAGCACCCCGCCCACGTCCACGATCGAATCCCGCGTCCCGGCAGCCATCCCCCCATCCTGCCGCAGGGAGAGACTCGGAAACCGAGACCGAGCAACCCGCCGCCCGATCTACCTCTTGTCAGCGGCAAAGCCGCTGAGCAGCGACCACCAAAGCAAAAGGACCACCCGCGGGTTCCGCCACCCCACCCGAAAATCAGGCTGGGGAACGAAGAATTCCCTCAAGAAGAGACCGCGTCGACCAGGCTGTCCTGGACCCAGGTGAGCCACTGGTACACCCCGAGGTGCTCCCGCCGCAGGTCGTCCTCCGGCGGTTCCTCCGGCATGTCGTCCTGCACGTCGAGTGCGGTGCCGAGCGCGAGCCGCACGTCGTTGAGCGCGGCCATCCAGTTGTCGGCCTGCTCGCCGCTGAGCACGACCCGGCCGCCTTCGCGGGGGCAGGTGTCGAGGACGACGGCGGCGACGCCGGTCTTGACGTCGAGCAGTTCGGGTTCGTAGAGGGAGCGCATGGCGCCCGCGGCTTCGGGCTGCTCCTCGTCCGTCTCCCCGGTTTCGGGGTCGCGGCGGTAGAAGTCGGGCAGCAGCCGTCCGAGGACCCGGTCCTCGGGCGGGGTGGAGGGACCGGTGCGGATGCCGGTGAGTTCGGCGAGCTCGTCCTGCGGCGTCTCCTCGGCGCGCGCGGTGAGCATGTCCTTGATCTGGCCGACGAGCCCCCGGATCACGGCCGCTTCCTGCTGGGAGAGCTCGGCGACGACGTGCCCGTTCTTGCGAGTCCAGCCGTTCACGTGATCACGAGTCTTTCTGCATCGTGGCCCACAGGCCTGCGGCGTGCAGTTTCGCGACGTCGCCCTCGACCTTCTCCTTGGCGCCCGAGGACACGGCGGCCCGGCCCTTGTTGTGGACGTCGAGCATGAGCTTGGTCGCGTGGTCCCGGCTGTAACCGAAGATCTTCTGCAGAACGTAGGTCACGTAGGACATCAGGTTCACCGGGTCGTTCCAGACCACGGTGACCCACGGCTTGTCCTCGTCTCCGAGTTCAGCCGGTTCCAGTTGCGCGCGCTCCAGTTCAGCGGGCGAGGTCATGTCCCCATGTTCGCACGCGGGCACGGAGCGCATGTCGACCGCACGGTCAATTCGGGCACGACCTGCGGAGGGGGCGGGCGGTCGCGGCCACGTAACCTCTGATCCATGACGGCCGCTGCCAGTACCGCGTTGCGCACAGATCATTACGAGCTGACCATGCTGGCCAGCGCCTTGCGGGATGGGACCGCGGAGCGCCGGTGCGTGTTCGAGGCGTTCACCCGGCGGTTGCCGGACGGTCGCCGCTACGGCGTGGTCGGCGGCACGGAGCGGGTGCTGGAGGCGATCGAGAACTTCCGCTTCGACGAAGCCGAGCTGGAGCGCCTTGCCGAGGATCATGTGGTCGATGAGACCACCCTCTCGTGGTTGCGCGACTACCGGTTCCGCGGCGACGTGGACGGTTACCCGGAAGGGGAGCTGTACTTCCCGGGTTCGCCGCTGCTGACGGTGCGCGGCACGTTCGCCGAGGCGGTCATCCTGGAGACCGTCATCCTGTCGATCATGAACCACGACAGCGCGATCGCCGCGGCGGCCGCGCGGATGGTGTCGGCGGCCAACGGCAGGCGGATCATCGAGATGGGGTCGCGCCGCACCCACGAGGAGTCGGCGGTGGCCGCGGCCCGCGCCGCCTACCTGGCCGGGTTCACCGCGACCTCGAACCTGGAGGCGGGCCGCCGCTACCGGATCCCGACGGCGGGCACCTCGGCGCATTCGTTCACGTTGCTGCACGACTCCGAGCGTGCCGCGTTCGAGTCGCAGATCGCCGCACTTGGCGCGGACACGACACTCCTGGTGGACACCTACGACATCTCGCGCGGCATCGCGACGGCGGTGGAGGTGGCGGGTCCGGGGCTGGGCGCGGTGCGCATCGACTCGGGTGATGTGGGCGTGCTGGCGCGGCAGGCGCGGGAGCAGCTGGATTCGCTGGGCGCGACGGGCACCCGGATCGTCGTGTCCGGCGATCTGGACGAGTACGCGATCGCCTCGCTGCGCGCGGAACCGGTGGACGGCTACGGGGTGGGCACATCGCTGGTCACCGGTTCGGGGGCGCCGACGGCGGGCATGGTCTACAAGCTGACCGACGTGGAGGGCCGGCCGGTCGCGAAGCGCAGCACGCACAAGGAGTCCCGCGGCGGCACGAAGTCGGCGCTGCGCAGGCACAAGGACACCGGCACCGCGCTGGAGGAGGTCGTGTTCCGCACCGGTCGCGGTTTCGAGGACCCGAAGGCGGGCCCGCACGACCGGGTGGTGCCGATCCCGCTGGTCCGCGGTGGCGAGCGGGTCGAGGACCTGCCGACGCTGGAGGACAATCGGGAGCGCCTGCGGCACGCCCTGGTGAGCCTGCCGTGGGAGGGCTTGAAGTTGTCCAGCGGGGAGCCCGCGATCCCGACGGTGTTCCAGGCGGAGGAGACGGCATGAGCGCTGCGGTGCGCGCGCTGCTGGTCGTGGACGTGCAGCTCGACTTCTGCGAGGGCGGCGCGCTGGCCGTGGCCGGTGGGGCCGGGGTGGCGGCGGCGATCTCCCGGCACGTGGCGGAGTCCGAGTACGCGCACGTGGTCGCCACCCGCGACTACCACGTGGACCCGGGCGGCCACTTCAGCTCGGAGCCGGACTACGTGCGGTCCTGGCCGGTGCACTGCGTGGCGGGCACGGCGGGCGCGGCGTTCCACCCGGAGCTGGAGGTGGGTCCGGTGCGGGCCGTGTTCTCGAAGGGACGTTTCGACGACGGCTACTCGGGTTTCGAGGGCGTCGACGGCGACGGCCGCGGCCTCGCCGAGTGGCTGGCCGAGCGCGGGGTCACCGAGGTGGACGTGGTGGGCATCGCGACCGATCACTGCGTGCGGGCGACGGCGTTGGACGCGGCGGCGGCCGGGTTCGCGACGACCGTGCTGCTGGACCTGACGGCGGGCGTCGCGCGGGCCACGGTCGACGCGGCGCTGGACGAGCTGCGCGCGGCGGGGGTGCGCGCCACGGGGACCCCGGTGGTGGCGTGACGTCCGGTGCACGGCCCGATGCACCCGCTCGGGGCGTCGGAGGTGGCCGGTAGCGTTGCCGGGCGTGCCAGGTTCTGTTCCGCAGTGGTCCGATCCGGACGTGTTCGCGCTCGACGACGATGACGAGCTCCCACCCGAGATCGCCGCCGACCTGGCGTCGCAGGGACCGCCCGAACGCCGCAAGCAGCGCCGGGACGAACCGATCACGGCGAAACCACCGGAGCGGATCCCGAACCTGGCGACGCTGCTCGGCCTGGCGGTGAGCTCCGTCGGCGGCTCCGAACGCGAGGGCCAGTCGCGGATGGCGGCGGCCGTCGAGCACTCCATCGCCTCCGGCGAGCACCTCGCCGTGCAGGCCGGGACCGGCACCGGGAAGTCGCTGGCCTACCTGGTGCCCGCGATCCGGCACGCCGTCGCCGCCGCCACCACCGTGGTGATCTCGACGGCCACGATCGCCCTGCAGCGCCAGCTCGTCGACCGCGACCTGCCCCGGCTGTCGAAGGCGCTCGCCGACGCGCTCGGCAGGCCGCCGACCTTCGCGATCTTGAAGGGCCGCCGCAACTACCTGTGCCTGAACCGGGTCGAGGGCGGCGCTCCAGCCGAACCGGAGGAGGGCGCGCTGTTCGACCCGTTCGCCGCCTCCGCGCTGGAACGCCAGGTCAAGCGGGTCCGCGAATGGGCCACCGAGACCGAGACCGGGGACCGCGACGAGCTGGTGCCCGGCGTCACCGACCAGGCGTGGCGGCAGCTGTCGGTGACCGCGAAGGAATGCCTCGGCGTGCACCGCTGCCCCATCGGCACCGACTGCTTCGCCGAACGCGCCCGCGGTGAGGCGGGCCGCGCCGACGTCGTCGTCACCAACCACGCGCTGCTGGCCATCGACGCCCTCGACGACCGGCCGGTGCTGCCCGAGCACGACGTCGTCGTGGGGGGCGAGGCGCACGACCTCGTCGACCGGGTCACCTCCGCCGCGACCGGCGAGCTGTCGGCGAACCAGGCGAAGCTCGCCGCGCGGCGCTGCGGGCGTGCCATCGACCAGGGCATCGCCGACCGGCTCGACGAGGCCGCCGAAGGGCTGGAGATCGTCCTCGCCGACGCCCGGCCGCAGCGGCTGGAGGAGATGCCCGAAGCGCTCGGCGGTGCGCTCACCGCGTTGCGCGACGCCGCGGCCGCCTGCACCACCGCGCTCGGGCCGGAGCGCAAGGAGGACCCGGACGGCAGCAGCGCCCGCAAGCTCGCGCTCGCCGTCACCGAAGAGGTGCACGACAACGCGGTGCGGCTGCTCGACGCCTTCGACGAGCCGGAGGGGCAGCGCCGCGACGTGGTGTGGGTCGCCGCCGAACCGAACCGGGTGCCCGCGGTGAAGGTCGCGCCGCTCGGCGTCGGCGGGCTGCTGCGGGAACGGCTGTTCGGGCAGCGCACGACGGTGCTCACCTCGGCGACGCTGGCGCTCGGCGGGTCCTTCGACACCCTCGCCCGGCAGTGGGGGCTGCCGCCCGAGCGCACGGCCTCCCCCGCCGCGGGCATGGCCAGCGGCAAGGAGGTGCCGTCCGACTCCGGTGGCCCGAAGTGGACGGGGCTGGACGTCGGCTCGCCGTTCGAGCACCAGCGCAGCGGGATCCTCTACGTCGCCCGGCACCTGCCGCAGCCCGGGCGGGACGGGTTGCCGCCGGAATACCTCGACGAGCTCACCGAACTCGTCGAGGCCGCCGGGGGCCGCACCCTCGGGTTGTTCTCCTCGATGCGGGCCGCGCGGCAGGCGTCCGAGGAACTGCGGGGGCGGCTCGGCACGCCGGTGCTGTGCCAGGGCGAGGACAACACGGCGCAGCTCGTCGCCAAGTTCGCCGCCGACCCGGCGACGTCCCTGTTCGGGACCTTGTCGCTGTGGCAGGGGGTGGACGTGCCCGGGGATTCGCTGCAGCTCGTGGTGATGGACCGGATCCCGTTCCCCAGACCGGACGACCCGTTGGCCTCGGCGCGGCAGAAGGCGGTCTCCGCGCACGGCGGCAACGGTTTCCTGACCGTGGCAGGCACGCACGCGGCGCTGCTGCTGGCGCAGGGTGCTGGGCGGCTGCTGCGGTCCTCGCACGACCGGGGGGTCATCGCGGTGCTCGACCCGCGGCTGGCCACCGCCCGCTACGGCGGGTTCCTGCGGGCTTCGCTGCCCCCGTTCTGGACGACGCACGATCCGCAGGTGGTGCGGGGTGCGCTGACGCGGCTGAACGCGGCGGCGGGCTGAGCTCGTGCACGGGTCGCCGGGTGTCCACGATGTGGCGCAGGTCTTTCCGCCCCGGCCCCGCCTGCGGGTACGTTGACGCCGATCCCCTGATCCTCATGAGGAGGCGTCGTGCCCGCGCAGCGCACCGAACCGGCCGCGGACCTGGCCAGGACCGTGGTGTTCGCGGCGTTCATCGCCGTGCTCGGGTTGTTCCCCGGCCTGTACCTGGCGGGCGCGGCGGTGCCGGTGGTGCTGCAGAACATGGGGCCGCTGCTGGCGGGCAGCATCCTGGGGGCGCGCCGGGCGGGCGCCTCGGTGCTGCTGTTCCTGGCGCTGGTGGCGATCGGGCTGCCGCTGCTGTCCGGTGGGCGGGGCGGCATCGCCCCGTTCGCGGGCCCGAGCGGCGGGTTCGTGATCGGCTGGTTGCTCTCGGCGGTCGTGGTGGGGCTGATCGTGCAGCGCGGACTGCCGCGGCCCGGGTTGCCGCTGCTGCTGGCCGCGAACCTGGCGGGCATCGCCGCGGACTACCTGATCGGCATCCCGTACTGGGCGGCGTTCACGGGTGATCTGGGTGCGGCGGCCGTGCAGTCGCTGGTGTTCGTGCCTGGCGACGCGGTGAAGCTGGTGCTGGTGTCGCTGGTGGCGGCGGCGGTGCACCGGGCGCTGCCGTCGTCGCCGGCCGGGGCGCGGCGCTGAATGCTCCCGGCACTGATCTCGCGGGTGACCTGCGGCGACGTGGCCTCGGACGGCGCGGAGCTGCGGCGTCGCGCGCACGGTGCGGCGCGGGCGCTGGCGGGCGTGCGGCGGGTCGCGGTGGACGAACCGGATCCGGTGCACCGGTTGTGCTGGCTGCTGGGGGCCGAGCTGGCGGGCGCGGCGGCGCTGGTGGTGGATCCGGACTGGTCGCGGCGGGACGAGGTGCTGGCGGACGCGGCCCCGGAGGTCGTGGTCTCGGGCGCGCCAGAGCCGGGCGATCCGGTCGCGCGGCGGGGTGACGAGCGCACCTGGTTCTACCTGCCGACGACGTCGGGCAGCAGCGGGGTGCCGAAGGTGCTGGTGCGGTCGCGGCGTTCCTGGTCGGAGAGCTTCCGGGCGCTGGACGTGCCGCTCGGCCCGGACGACGCGGTGCTGGTGCCGGGCCCGTTGAGCTCCTCGCTGTTCCTGTTCGGCGCCGTGCACGCGCTGCACGGGGGCGCGTCGCTGCGGTTGCTGCGCCGCTGGTCGGCGACGGCGGCGGCCGCGGCGTGCCGGGACGCGACGGTGGTGCACGTTGTGCCCGCGATGCTGGCGGCGCTGCTGTCGGTGTGGGAGCGCGAGCCGGAACCGCGCCCCCGGCTGCGGCTGGTGGTGTGCGGTGGTGCGGCGGTGGACGCGGAGCTGGAGGCCCGGCTGCACCGGGTGCTGCCGGGGTGCGAGCTGCTGGAGTACTACGGGGCGGCGGAGCTGTCGCTGGTGGCGGTGCGGCGCGGTGAGCCGCGGCTGCGCCCGGTGGTGGAGGTGGACGTGCGCGACGAGTCCGGCGCGTCCCTCCCGCCGGAGGTGCCGGGTGCGTTGTGGGCGCGGTCCGAGCTCGTCTGCGACGGCCACCTGCGCGGCGGTGTCCTCGTGCCCGCCGCCCCCGGCTGGCGCGGGGTGGGTGATCGGGCGGTGCGCCACGAGGACGGCACGGTGACGGTGCTGGGTCGCGCCGGGTCGGTGATCGGCACGGGCGGGCACCTGGTCGCCGCGGAAGAGGTGGAGGCGGTGCTGCGCGCGGTCGGCGGGGTGCTGGACGTGGTGGTGGCGGGGACGCCGCATCGGCGGCTGGGCGCGCTGGTGACCGCGGTGCTGGAGGTCGATCCGGGATCACCGCCGACGCGGGCGCGGCTGCGGGACGCGACCCGGCGTCTGGAGCCGGCGAAGCGCCCGCGGCGGTGGCTGGTGCTGCCCGAGCTGCCCCGCACTCCGGCGGGGAAACCGGCGCGGGCCGAGGTGGCGCGGCTGCTGCGGGACGGTGCGCTCGACGCGGAGGTGCCCGCGTGAGCGATCGCGAACCGGTGGTGATCGCCGCCCGCCGCAGCCCCGTCGGCGAGGTCGGCGGCGCGTTGAAGCACTGGGAGGTGGATCGGCTGGCCGCCCCGGTGCTGGCGGCGGTGCTGCGGGATTCGGGCTTGGATTCGGTGGACGACGTGCTGCTGGGCAACGTGCTGGGCCCGGGCGGGAATCCGGCGCGGGTGGCGGCGTTGCGCGCCGGGCTCGGCCTGGAGGTGCCGGGCATGTCGGTGGATCGGCAGTGCGCGAGCGGGTTGAGCGCGATCGTGGCGGCGGCGGCGCTGGTGCGCGGCGGCGCCGGGGAGCGCTACCTGGCCGGTGGGGTGGAGAGCGCGTCGACGGCGCCGTGGCGGGCGCACCGGCCCCGGTCGGCGGGGGAGCCGCCGCGGTTCTACTCGCGTGCCCCGTTCGCGCCCGCCGACCTGGGCGATCCGGACATGGGTCCGGCCGCGGACCTGGTGGCGGCGGAGGCGGGCGTGTCGCGGCGGCGGCAGGACGAGTTCGCGGCGCGCAGCCACGCGCGCGCGGTCGCCGCGCAGGACGCGGGCCGGTTCGATGCGGAGCTGGTCGATGTCAGCGGGCTGCGGGACGAGCGGCCGCGGCGCGGTTTCACCCCGGAGCGGCTGGCCCGGTTCCGCCCGGCGTTCACGGCGGACGGCACCGCGACGGCGGCGAACTCGTGCGGGATCAGCGACGGCGCCGCGGCGGTGCTGGTCACCAGCGAGCGGGAGCGCCGGCGGCTCGGGGTGCCGGGGCTGCGGCTGGTGGCCGAGCGCACCTGCGGGGTCGATCCGAACCGGTTGGGCCTGGGCGCGGTGCCCGCGTTGCGGCACGTGCTGCGCGACCGGCCCGCTCCGGAGCTGGTGGAGTTCACCGAGGCGTTCGCCGGTCAGGTGCTGGCCTGCACCGATGCGGCCGGGATCGACGAGCGCGCGGTGTCCCCGGACGGCGGCGCCATCGCGCTCGGGCACCCCTGGGGCGCGTCCGGCGCGGTCCTGGTGGTGCGATTGTTCAGCCGCATGGTGCGCGAGGACGGGCCGCGCACCGGGGTGGCGGCCCTGTCCTCCGGTGGCGGGCTGGGCGTGGCGACGGTGTGGGAGCGAGTGGAGTGATCGAGTTCGAGGGCGTCGGGCACGCCTACGGCGAGCACGCGGTGCTGGACGGCGTGGACCTGCGGCTGCCGGAGAAGCGGGTCGCGTTCGTGGGGGCGAACGGGTCCGGCAAGTCCACCCTCGCCCGCATGATCAACGGGCTGGTGTCGCCGACGCGCGGGCGGGTGCTGGTGGACGGGTTGGATCCGGCGCGGGAGGGCCGGGCGGTGCGCCGCCGGGTCGGGTTCGTGTTCACCAACCCGGACAGCCAGATCGTGATGCCGACGGCCGGGGAGGACGTCGCGTTCTCGCTGCGCAGGCACGGCGTGCCGAAGGCGGAGCGGGAGCGGCGGGCGGCGGAGGTGCTGGCCCGGCACGGCCTCGACGGCTACGCGGAGCACCCGGCGCACCAGCTCTCCGGTGGGCAGAAGCAGCTGCTGGCGCTGTGCTCGATGCTGGTGCTGGAGCCGGACGTGCTGGTGTGCGACGAGCCGACGACGCTGCTGGACCTGCGCAACAAGCGGCACTTCGTGGAGCTGCTGCAGCAGCTGCCGCAGCAGGTGGTGCTGGTGACGCACGACCTGCACCTGCTGGACGGCTTCGACCGGGTGGTGGTGATCGACGAGGGCCGGGTGGCCGCGGACGACGCCCCGGCGGCGGCGCTGGCGCACTACCGGGAGCTGGCCGGATGAGCCCGATCGGCCTGTACGAGCCGGGGTCGAGCGTGCTGCACCGGACTCCGGCCGGGGTCAAGTTCGTGCTGCTGCTGGCGTTCGCGGTGCTGATCTTCCTGCTGGGTTCGCCGGTGGCGCTGGGCGCGGTGGTGGCCGGGGTGCTGCTGGGCTACGCGGTGGCGCGGATCCCGCCGCGGCGCTGCTGGCAGGTGTCCCGGCTGCTGCTGCCGCTGCTGGCGGTGATCTTCCTCCTGCAGTGGTGGACGCTGGGGGCGCAGCAGGCGGGCGTGGTGACGTTGCGGCTGCTGGCGGCGATCGCGGCGGCGAACCTGTTCACGTTGACCACCCGGGTCGACGACCTGGTGTCGGCGGTGGAGCGCGGGTTGTCGCCGCTGCGGCGCGTCGGGGTCCGCCCGGAGCGGGTGGGCTTGCTGGTGGGGTTGACCTTGCAGGCCGTCACCGCGCTGTCGATCATCGCGGCGGAGACGCGGGAGGCGCAGCGGGCCCGGAACGCGGACCGGTCGCCGAGCGCGTTCGCCGTCCCGTTCCTGGTCCGCACGCTGCGCCACTCCGACGAGTTGGGTGAAGCCCTCGCCGCGCGCGGAGTCGGGGACGACGAGCCGGCCCGCTGACCGACGAATTCCCCCGCCGCGTGGACGGGGGAATTCGTGCGGAGACGCGAGGCCGGGCTGTTCCGGCGCCGGTTCTCAGCCGCGCACGAGGTCGGTCGGACCTTCCGGATCGTCGGTGGTCGGCGCGCACATCAGCGGGCCCGGGTCACCGTCGGCGGCGTGCTGCATGAGCACGTCGGAGCACTCGGCGGAGGTGTCGTAGTGCCCGATCACCACTTCTTCGGCAAGCGCGGTACCCGCGCCGAGCGCGGAGAAGGCGGCGGTGCACAGGGCCAGGGTGGTCAGCGTCTTGCGCATGCGGGGTTCCTTTCGGGTCGCTTCGTACGTTCACCCCGGACGCTACGGACGAGGTGATCGGGAGCGAGGCGAGGCGCGGCGACGGACCGGGGAACCCCTCGGCGCGCGATTCCGCCAAGGGCAGGAGGAACGGGCAGGCCCTCGGCTGCTGCCACGAGCCGGGCGCGGCGTTCGCGACGTCGGCGGCGATCGGGCGGCCATCGGGCGTTCGGGCGGCGATCGGATGGTCGGCGACGAGCGGGAGCCCGGCGACAACCGGCACATCGGCGACAACCGGGAAATCGGCGGCGACCGGGAAATCGGCGGCGACCGGGAGTCCGGCGATGAGCGGATGTTCGGCGACGACCCGGAGTTCGGCGGCGTGAGTTCCGGCGGCACCACCGCTGATCGGGCGACGCGAAGCGCTGGACCGGGTGATTCCGGCCCAGCGCTTCGCG
>NZ_JAIUJZ010000106.1:0-8608 GCF_020176775.1 Saccharopolyspora sp. 6M | reverse complement strand
GGGGGGGGGGGGGGGGGGGGGGGGGGGGGGGGGCCCCGCGGCGGGGCCCCCCGGCCCCGGTCGCCCCCCTGGGGCGATCGACGCGGCCGGCGGGCGGTCCACCCGCCCCCTCGCGCCGGTCTCCGCAGGTCTCCGCCGCCGGGCACCGAGTGAAGCGCCTCCGGCGCGTCCGCGGGCGCGTCGCTCGGCGTTCGACGGGAGAACCCTCACCGAAGCGCCGGGGCGCTGCTCGAACGGGTCAGGACCGCCCGATGCCGAGCCGTTCGGCGTGCCGCGCCAAGTAGCTCCGCACGTCGTCGGCGGGCGCGTCGGGCAGTCCCCAGATCGCTTCCGCGACACCGCAGTCGGCCCATTCCGCGAGCAGGTCCGGCGTGGGCTTCCGGGTGGCCAGCACGCGGATCTCCGGTGCGCCCGCCCGGCCCGCCTCGGCCCAGGCCGTCCGCAACCGGTCCGCACCGCCGGGCACGTCGGTGTCGGCGGGGGTGGTGATCCAGCCGTCGGCGTGCGCGGCGATCCACGCGAAGGTCTTCGGCCCGGCGCCCGCCCCGATCAGCACCGGGATGCGGGACGGTTTCGGGTAGGCCCAGGACGGCCCGAAGCGCACGAACTCGCCGGAGTACTCGGCCTCCTCCTCGGTCCACAGCGCGCGCATCGCCTCCAGGTGCTCGCGCAGCGCGGTCCGGCGCCGGTGCGCGGGCACCTGGTGGTCGGCGAGCTCGTCGGTGTTCCAGCCGAACCCGGCTCCCAGCACGACCCGGCCGCCGGAGAGCAGGTCGAGCGAGGCGATCGTCTTGGCGAGCGCGATGGGGTCGGATTCGACGGGCAGCGCCACCGCCGTGGCCAGCTCGATCCGGGTGGTGAGCGCGGCGGCCGAGCTCAGGCTCACCCACGGGTCCAGGGTGCGCAGGTAGCGGTCGTCGGGCAGGTCGGCGCCGCCGGTGCCGGGGTGCGCGGCGGTGCGCTTGATCGGGATGTGGGTGTGCTCGGGGACGTAGAAGGTGTCGAACCCGGCCTGCTCGGCCGCCTGCGCGGCCTGGCCCGGGGTGATCCCGCGATCGCTGGTGAACAGCACGATGCCGTGGCGCAACGGACTTCCCCTCTCCCGCGTCGTCGCGTGGAAGGAGCCTGGTGGGGTATCGACCCTAGCAAGCGTTCGGTCGAGCGCCCAAGGACCAGGAGCGGAACCGTTGCGGCACAGGGGAATCCCGAAGGTCGAGCACGCGGACTACGTTCGGCGCGGCGCCCCGGTGACCGGCGCGGACCCGCGCCGCGGGAACCGTCAGCGCCACTGCCCGAGGACGGTCACGGTGCCCGGGTCGACCTCGGTGAACCCGGCGTCGCGGACCGCGGCCACGCCGTCGCGGCGCCACGCCGTCTCCGCGTCGTCACCGGGCAGCAGCCGCGCCCAGGTCGCCGGGTCCGCGGTCCGCACCGAGCAGGGCAGGCCGGCCGCCGACCAGCGTGCCACCTCGTGGGCGCGGCCTTCGCCGTGCAGCAGCGCGGCGAGGAACATGGTGGCGTGCCCGACCTGCGCGGCGGACTTGCCCGCGCTCATCGGCACGTGCGGGTTCAGCCACAGCACCGGCGCGTCCGGGCGCGGCGGGCCCGGTTCGTCGGCGTCGAGTTCGCTGCCGGAGATCTGCAGCCGGGTGAGCTCCTTCGGCATGTCGGCGACGCGCGAGGGCAGGAACGCCCGCACCTCGGCGCCGTCCACCTCGACGGTGCGGCCGGGGAGGTCCTGCACGGCGGCCCAGTGCGCGCCGCGGGCCCGCCGGGACACCTTGCGGATGCGGCCGGAGGTCCAGCGGTGCAGCTGCTCGTGCCACTCCCCGCCGGGCTCGGCCCGCTCGTCCAGGCACACCGCGAGCGCGGCGGAGGCCGCCGCCTCCAGCAGCGCGGTGCGGCCGGGCGGGGTGCCGCGTTCGATGCGCAGCACCATCGGCATCAGCACGACCTCGTCCGGGTCCTCGTCGGAGGTGTCCGCGGTCGCTTCGGTGGGCATCGCCAGCCAGGAGGCGTAGCGGGTGAGCAGGGGGTCGAGCACGTCGGGCACCCCCCGATTGTCCCCTGCTCCCGGGCCGCGGCGGTGGCGACGGATCTCTCATTCCGCGGCGGCCGGCGGCGCGGGCGGACCGTTCGTGCGGGGCGAACGGTCCACCGGCTCCGGGCTCACGCCTCCGCGGTGGCCTTGAGCCGTTGCAGCGTCTTCTCCATCCCGCCCCGGAACGAGGCGGCGAGCTTCTCCTCGCCCCCGGCCAGCCGGTTGAGCGTGTTCACCACGAACTTCTTGCTCTTCGAGGTGTCGCGCTGCTCGGTCACCACGGTGCCGTCCCCGTCCGGGGTGAGCAGGTAGCGCCACACGGTGTCGTGCGCGGTGGTGCGGAAGGAGAACTCGCGGCCGCGTTCGGCGCTCTCGATGACGTTCGGCGTCGGGAAACCGGTCTTGTTGAAGCCGATGAACCTGGCCCCGGCGACGGGTTCCCGCACCTTCCCGCGCCAGCTGCAGCGCCACAGGTCCGGACTCCACTCCGGCATCCGGGTGATGTCGGCGAGCAGGTCCCAGACCTTCTCCGGGGCCGCCTCGATGCGCAAGGACACCTCGTCCACGTCGGTCATCTCCGTTCGACTCGTGATCTCCACCCGTCAACGACCGCGACGCGGACGGGGTTCCGGGTCACGCTTCGAGCGGAACGCGCCGCAGCACGCCGTCCTCGGCGTCGGCGAGTTCCACTTCGGCGCGGGTCACGCCGAGCACGAACAGGATCGCGTCGAGGAACGGGTGGGACAGCGCGGTGTCGGCCACCTCGCGCAGCGCGGGTTTCGCGTTGAACGCGACGCCGAGCCCGGCGGCGGAGAGCATGTCGATGTCGTTGGCGCCGTCGCCGACGGCGACGCACTGCCCGGACGGCACGCCGAACTCGGCGGCGAACCGGCGCAGCGCACGGGCCTTGCCGGGCCGGTCGACGATCTCGCCGATGACGCGGCCGGTGAGCTTGCCGTCGACGACCTCCAGCTCGTTGGCGGCGCTGAAGTCCAGCCCGAGCTCGGCGACGAGGTGGTCGATGATCTGGGTGAACCCGCCGGAGACGACGCCGGTGTGGAACCCGAGCCTGCGCAGGGTGCGCACGGTGGTGCGCGCGCCGGGGGTGAGTTCGAGGTCGGCGGCGACCTCGTCGAGCACGGTGGCGGGCAGCCCTTCGAGCACGGCGACGCGCTCCCGCAGCGACTCGGCGAAGTCCAGTTCGCCGCGCATGGCGCGCTCGGTGACCTCGCGGACCGCTTCTTCGCAGCCGGCCTTGGCGGCGAGCATCTCGATGACCTCGCCCTGGATGAGCGTGGAGTCCACGTCGAACACGACGAGCCGCTTGGCCCGCCGGGTCAGCCCGGCGCGCTCGACGGCCACGTCCACGCCGAGCCCGGCGGACAGGTCGCCCATCTCGGAGGTGAGCAGCGCCCCCATCTCGTCGCTGGAGTCGGGGGCGGTGACCTGCAGTTCGAGCCCGGTGACCGGGTAGTCGGCGACGCGGCGGATGGAGTCGATGTTGACGTTCATCGCGGCGAGTCGGCGCGCGACCTCGGTGAAGCTGCGGGCGGACACCGGGTGCCCGAGCACGACGACGACGTGCGTGGCGGCCCGCTTCGCCGGGTCGCCGTCGGGCGCGCCGATCAGCACGTCCACGGCCATGCCGACGGTGGCCATGGCCTGCTCGACGGCTTCCTGGAGGTGTTCGGCGTCGCCGTCGGTGGAGACCAGCACGCCGAGCACCAGCCGGTCGTGGATGACGACCTGTTCGACGTCGACGATGTCCACCCCGTGCGCGGTGAGGGCGGCGAACAGCACGGAGGTGACCCCCGGCTTGTCCTGCCCGGTCACGGTGATCAGCACGGTGGTGGGTTTCGGCGTGCTCACGGCTGCCGGCACTCCTTTCCGGTCGGGAACACGAGAAACCCCGGCAGACCTGGGGTCTGCCGGGGCTCGTACTTCAGAGCCGACTCACCTTGGCACAGCGGTGCGGTGCGGCGGTAGCGCGCACGTCACGTTGCGCTCCCGCGGTGCCGCCGGTGGGTGCGGTCACTTCTCCCTGGCGTCGCGGTCCCCGCCCTGCTCGGGCGGCGTGACGGCCTGGGCGGCCTTCTCCGAGGGGGCGGCGTGCGCCAGCGGCTTGCCGGTGAGGCCGACGTGCGCTTCGAGGCGCATCCGCTCCGCGACGTGCGGGTAGTGCAGCTCGAACGCCGGGCGCTCGGACCGGATCCGGGGCAGCTCGGTGAAGTTGTGCCGCGGCGGCGGGCAGGACGTGGCCCACTCCAGGGAGTTGCCGTAGCCCCACGGGTCGTCGACGTCGACGATCTCGCCGTACCGGTAGCTCTTGAACACGTTCCACAGGAACGGCAGCATCGAGGCACCGAGGATGAACGCGCCCACGGTGGACAGCGTGTTCAGCGCGGTGAAGCCGTCGGATTCCAGGTAGTCCGCGTACCGCCGGACCATGCCCTCGTTGCCCAGCCAGTGCTGCACCAGGAACGTGGTGTGGAAGCCGATGAACGTCAGCCAGAAGTGCAGCTTGCCGAGGCGCTCGTCCATCATGCGGCCGGTCATCTTCGGGAACCAGAAGTAGATCCCGGCGAAGGTCGCGAACACGATGGTGCCGTAGAGCACGTAGTGGAAGTGCGCCACCACGAAGTACGTGTCGGACACGTGGAAGTCGATCGGCGGGGCGGCCAGCAGCACGCCGGTCAGACCGCCGAACAGGAACGTCACCAGGAACCCGACGCTGAAGATCATCGGCGTTTCGAAGGTCAGCTGGCCGCGCCACATGGTGCCGATCCAGTTGAAGAACTTCATGCCGGTCGGGATGGCGATGAGGAACGTGGTGAACGAGAAGAACGGCAGCAGCACCGCGCCGGTCGCGTACATGTGGTGCGCCCACACCACGACCGACAGCGCCGCGATGCCCAGCGTCGCGTACACCAGGCCGGTGTAGCCGAACAGCGGCTTGCGGCTGAACACCGGGAAGATCTCCGAGACGATGCCGAAGAACGGCAGCGCCACGATGTAGACCTCCGGGTGCCCGAAGAACCAGAACAGGTGCTGCCACAGGATGACGCCGCCGTTGGCGGGGTCGAACACGTGCGCGCCCAGCTGCCGGTCCGCCAGCAGACCCATCAGGGCCGCGGTCAGGATCGGGAACGCCATCAGGATCAGCACGCTGGTGACCAGGATGTTCCAGGTGAAGATGGGCATCCGCCACATCGTCATGCCCGGTGCGCGCAAGCAGACCACGGTGGTGATCATGTTGACCGCACCGAGGATGGTGCCCAGACCGGAGACGGCCAGCCCGGCGACCCAGAAGTCCGCGCCGTGGCCCGGCGAGTGCAGGGCGTCCGAGAGCGGGGTGTAGGCGAACCAGCCGAAGTCCGCGGCACCGCCCGGCAGCAGGAACCCGCTGACGACGACCAGCCCACCGAACAGGTAGAGCCAGTAGCCGAACGCGTTCAGCCGCGGGAACGCGACGTCCGGCGAACCGATCTGCAGCGGCAGGATGTAGTTCGCGAAGCCGAACAGGATCGGCGTCGCGTACAGCAGCAGCATGATCGTGCCGTGCATCGTGAACAGCTGGTTGTACTGCTCCTGGGACAGGAACTGCATCCCGGGAACGGCCAGCTCCCCGCGGATCAGCATCGCCATCAACCCGCCCACGATGAAGAACGCGATCGAGGTGACGAGGTAGAGGATGCCGATCTGCTTGTGGTCGGTGGTGCGGAACATCCGCGCCAGGAACGACCCCTTGACCGTTTGGCGCGCCGGATAGGGGCGCGTGGCTATCGGCTGTGGCGCGACGGCCGTCACGGTGCCTCCTGCACTGTTCCTCGTGATTGCGCGGACCCGCTGGCGGGACCGCCCGACCCGGTCGGGTCGGCGCGTCGGCTGCGACGCGCCCAGGAATCAGGTGGCCTGCGCCCGGCACGATCGCTGCCGTCTGCGGATAGTAGTCCGGCCGCCGCGTGCTCCTGCGGCCGGGCCGTAGCCACCCTAGTCATCGCTTCGCGCAAGGTCACCTGCGGTGAGAGGCAGGCGACACCGCGCGTCGGACACGACGTCGGCGCACCCTGGCGGCAGGGGGCTCCCCGATCGTTAGCCTGGAGCCCGACAGCCCGGCCGCCGACCGGCCGGAGACGATCACCAGCTCGGGAGAGGGCGGACGTGCAGCGAACCTCGTTCGATCGTTCCCCCAGGTCGCGGCCGCGCGACCGGCCGGGGCCGTCCGCGCCGCGAGCCCGGCTGCGGGTGCTCGCCGGGGCCGCGCTGACCTGCGGACTCGTGCTCACCGGCTGCGGCCCCGCGGAACAGCCCGCTCCCCCACCGCCCGCGCCCGCCGCGGCGCCGCCCGGCGAGGACGACGCGACCGACGGGGACGAGGTGTCGGACGACGAGGACCCCGGCGTCGAGGAACCCGAGGACGCCTCGCACACCGGCACCGACCAGGAGTTCGCCCGCCGGTTGCTCGCCCACCACCAGCTGCTGCTGGAGATCAGTTCACTGGCCCGCGAGTCCGGCGACCCGCGGGCCGCCCGGTTCGCCGAGCGCATCGCACCGGAGCGGCAGGCCGAGGCCGACGAGCTGACCGCTTGGCTCACCGCCGTCGAAGGCGCCCCGTCCGGCAGCGCCCCCGAAGACCTCGTCACCGAGGACGACGAGCAGTCCGGGCTCCCGCACCCCGACCTGGTGGAGCGGTTGCGCACGGCGCGCGGCACCGAGTTCACCGCCCCGTTCAAGCAGGCGGTCTCCGAGCTCTACGGCTGTTCCGAGCAGCTCGCCCAGGCCGAGATGCAGGAAGGTTCCGCCGCGCAGATGCGCGCGCTGGCCGAGCGGGTCCTCGACGAGCACGACGGGGAGCGCGCCGAGCTGGCCGCGCTCTGAGCCCGTGGTGAACGGACCGTTCGTCCGGTCCGGTTGGACGAACGGGCCGTTCGCTGCGCGCTCCTCGTCCCTCCTCCGCCCGAGGCCGGCCTCGCCATGACCGCGGGTGAACGGCCTGTTCGTCCCATCCGCTTGGACGAACGGACCGTTCACTCGATGCCCTCGCCGCTCCTGGCACCGACGGCTCCCCGCGCACCGGATCCCGGGTGAACGGACCGTTCGTCCCATCCCGTTGGTCAGACGGTCCGTTCACTCCGCATCCAGCGGGGCGGCGCCGGCGTCTCGGCGATCTCCGGGTGCCCCGGGTGAACGGACCGTTCGTCCGGTCCGGTTGGACGAACGGTCCGTTCACTCCACCTCGCTCCGGTGCGGTTCCGCGCGCGTCGCTGGACCTACCGAAAGTAAGCTACTGGCGGTAGGCTACTTCGGAGTAGGTGAAGGTCCGCCCAGGAAATCGGGAGCGCGCATGCCGTCAACGACGCCCGGCAAAGTCGTCCTCATCACCGGTGCCGCCCGCGGCATCGGAGCGCAGACCGCGCGGGAACTCGCCCGACGCGGCGCCACGCTGTCGCTGATCGGACTCGAACCCGACGAGCTCAAGGCCGTCGCCGCCGAACTCGGCGGGGGCCACACCTGGTTCGAGGCCGACGTCACCGACCCCGACTCGCTGCAGACCGCCATCGACGGCACCATCGCGGCCCACGGCCGGCTCGACGCGGTGATCGCCAACGCCGGCATCGCGCCGCTGGGCACCGTGCTCAACGGGGACCCGCACGGGTTCACCAAGACCGTCGACGTGAACCTCAACGGCGTCTTCCACACGGCGCGGCTCGCGTTGCCGCACATCATCGAGCAGCGCGGCTACGTCCTGATCGTGTCCTCGCTGTCGGCGTTCGCGCCGATCGGTGGCATGGCCGCCTACACCGCGAGCAAGGCGGGCGCCGACGCGCTGGCCAGCGCGCTGCACTCCGAGACCCAGCACCTCGGCGTCGCGGTCGGCACCGCGCACCCGTCGTGGATCGACACCGACCTGGTGCGCGACATGAAGACCGACCTGCGCAGCTACAGCGAGATGCGCAAGCGGCTGCCCTGGCCGATGCACGCCACCACCACCGTGGAGAAGTGCGGCACCGCGTTCGCGAACGCCGTGGAGCGCCGCTCGCGCCGGGTGTACGTGCCGCGCTCGATCATGCTGATGCACTGGCTGCGCAACCTGCCGTCCTCGAAGCTCGTCGCCCGGCTGATGGCGCCGTCGCTGCGCAAGATCATGCCGCAGATGGAGGCGGAGGTCGCCGCGCTGGGCCGCTCGTTCAGCGCCCGCAACCAGGCGCTCCAGGGGAAGCCGAAGGACCCGGCCGACAAGAGCTGACCAGAGCTCCATCCGGTGGCGCGCCGCCGGATGGTTCCCGGTGGCCGGGCGGAAGCTGGTGCGGGCCGCCCGCCCACCGAGGTCACCCCGCGCCCTTCGACCTTCGAGTGAACGGCCCGTTCGACCAACCAGATCGGACGGACGGTCCGTTCACCCCTTCCCGTTCGCCGCCCCGAAGCGCCGAGCCCCGAGTGAACGGCCCGTTCGCCCAACGGGACGGGACGAACGGTCCGTTCACCTCGTCCAGACCGCCCCCAGCGCGCCGAACCCCGAGTGAACGGCCCGTTCGACCAACTAGACCGGACGAACGGTCCGTTCAC
>NZ_JAIUJZ010000105.1:0-11450 GCF_020176775.1 Saccharopolyspora sp. 6M | reverse complement strand
CCCCCCAAACTCCCCCGCCCCACGGGCCGGTCCACGCGGGGAAGCGCCCGGGGGCGCGGGGCGGCGCCCGCCCCGCGGCGGCCGGGCCCGCGCGGCCGGGCGACGAAACCGGGCGGGCGGCGGGGCGCGGAGCCCGGGATTCGGCGCGCATCGCCCGAGGGTCGGCGCCCGCCACGCGGACCGGGGTGGCGGGGCCGGGCACCGGGTTCGCGGGCAACCGCGGCTGATGCGGAGCCCGGCCGCGCGGTGCCGCGGGCGCTCCGGTGCCGCGTGCGGGCCGGGCGGCGCCGGCGAACCGGTCCGAGGGGCCGCCCTCCGGGACGGCCTCGGGCCGCCGCTCCTGCTCGATCTTCTCGATGATCCGCCACACGGTGGTCTGCGCGTCGTCCGGTTCGGCGCTGCGGTGGTTCGGCCCGGGCAGCTGGGCTTCGGCGCGTCGCCAGCTCGCGCACACGACTACTCCTCCGGCGGCGGCGCCGAGGGTGTTGAGCACGACGTCGTCGGTGGAGGCGACGCGGCCGGGAATGCAGAAGAACTGAATGGTCTCGATGGTGAGCGCGGTCAGCAGTCCGCCGATCACGATCTTGCCGAAGCCGTCGAACCAGCGGACCCGCAGCGGCACGAGCGTCGCCATCGGGATCAGCAGCATCAGGTTCCCGCCGAGCTGCACCCACGGGCGGATGTCACCGGGCGCGGCCCGCAACGCGGTGTAGAGGTCGTTGCCGAGCTCCATCTCCACCCGGTCGGCGATCTCGGGCTGGGGGTAGAAGACGAGGTAGCCGGTGAACAGCACCGCGAACACGAGCAGCGCGTCGATCAGCGGATCGTGCAGCGGGGACACCGATCGGAGCCGGTTGCTGCGCACCGTGCCGGACACGGCGGCGACCAGCACCGCGAGGGGGAACAGGACCGTGAGCGCCGGGACGAACCCGTCGAACGCCATGAAGAGTTGATACATCTCAGCCGCTCTTCCTCTGGTCAAGCCAGAACCGCGAACCAACGTCTGCATCAGGCGGTGCCACTCGGGGCGGCGCTGTTCCCGCGCCGCGGGTGACGACCGCCTGCCGCGCTCGGGGGCGCGGCGGGTCGGCGGTCGACATTGACCGATCAAGAAGGAGGTCGAGAATGTGGCCGGGCATCGCCGCTGGGGTCGATGCCCGGCCACACCGGGATCGTGCTGGGCGTCAGCCCGCTTCGACCTGCAGGAGGTCGGCGATGGTGCCCTGCGGCGCACCCTGGATGACGCCGGTCGAGGCCCCGCTCTGCAGGCCCTTGATCACGTCGGCCGGGGCGGCACCCTGGTTGGCTTCGAGGAACAGCGCACCGGCGCCGGCCACGTGCGGGCTGGCCATCGAGGTGCCGTCCATCGCCTCGGTGCCGCCGCCGGGGACGGTGGAGGTGATGTCGACGCCGGGGGCGTAGCCCTCGACGGTGGCGCCGAAGTTGGTGAACTCGGCGGAGGTGTCGGTCTCGTCGGAGGCCGCCGTGGTGAACACGCCCTCGGCGCTGGCCGGGGAGACGTTCTCGGCGTCCTGCGACTCGTTGCCCGCGGCGACCGCGAGGAACACGCCCTTGTCGACCAGGCCGGTGGCGGCCTCGTCGAGCGCCGGGTCCTTGCTGCCGCCGAGCGACATGTTCGCCACGGACGGGCCGTTCGCGTTCTCCGCGACCCAGTCGAGGCCGGCGATGATGTCGTCGGTGGTGCCGCTGCCGTCGTCGCCGAGGACCTTCACGCCGACCAGCTCGGTGCCGGGCGCGACGCCGTAGGTCTTGGAGCCGATGGTGCCCGCGGTGTGGGTGCCGTGGCCCTGGACGTCGGCACCGTCGCCACCGGTGGCGTCGAAGCCGATGGAGGCGCGGCCTTCGAAGTCGGGGTGGTCGACGGCGAGGCCGGTGTCGATGACGTAGGCGGTGACGCCCTGTCCGGTCTGGGCCGGGGTGTAGCTGTCGTCCAGCGGCAGGTCGGGCTGGTCGATCCGGTCGAGGCCCCAGGACCCGGTGGCCGCGGCGTGCGGGTTCTCCACCTGGATGCGGAAGGACTGCGAGACGCCGTCGACGGCCGGGTTGGCGCGGACGTCGTGCAGCTGCTGCGGGCTCAGGGTCGCCGAGAACCCGTTGAGGGTGTTGTTGTAGACGTGCTTGGTCTGCACGCCGAGCTCCTTGGCGACCTCGGCGGCGTTGGCGCCGTCCTTGAGGTTGACGACGAAGGAGTCGCCGGCACCGGCCGCGTTGGCCGTGTGCATGGTCAGCGGGGCCAGGTCTTCCTGCGGGGCGGCGGCGAGTGCGGGGACCGCTGCGACCACGAGCGCCGCGGCCGACAGACCGGCTCCGGCACCGAACAGCATTTTCTTCACGGGATTCCCTCCGTCACGAACCGACAAGTTTCCCGGCGGACGCACCGCCCGAGGCACTGGAGTCGATTGCTCTAATTGACTCGGATGCCAGGAACGTAACCAGCGGATCGAGCTCGAACAAAGACGTGGCTAGAACCCGCCACCCCTTCTCGACGTGCGGAGATGACGTTCAAGATCTCCATCTTGACAGTCCTCATCTGGCGTTTTCCTGAATGCTGGGAGCGATTCGGGCGAAAGTGCCGAGGGACACGTACCGGGACTTTGCCATCATTCCCACGCCGCGTGCGGCGGCTTTACTGTTCAAGCTGGGAAAGCGCGGGAAAAACGTGGAGGACGGTGGCGATGCCGCAGCTCAGCGACCACTTCCGCCAGCCCCCGCTGCCTCGCCTGCTGAAACACCGCCCGCGCGGCCGATTTCGAGCCCGCCGAGGCGCAGCCCGCCCAGCGCGCCCATCCGGAGCCCGAAAAGACCGATTCGAAGAGCCTGATCACCGTGCGCGTTCATCCGAGCCACCGTAAGTGCACGATTCCCGTCAGGTGAAACGAGGTCGTTCACCGCGAAACAGATCGGACATCCGATCGTCGCCCCCGCGCATTGCATCCGATCACATCGCCGAGCGCAATGCGCGCGCGGCTTTCAACGACGTTTGCGGAACAGCCGCAGCAGCGGGTCGTAGTAGCGGTCCGCGGCGCGCTCCTTCAACGGGATGAGCGCGTTGTCGGTGATCTGGATGTGCTCGGGGCACACGTCGGTGCAGCAGCGGGTGATGTTGCACATGCCGAGCCCGTGCTCGGTGCGCGCCTCCCCGGCGCGGTCGGTGCTGCGGGCGTCCAGCGGGTGCATGTCCAGCTCGGCCTGCCGCATCAGGAACCGCGGCCCGGAGAACGCCTCCTGGTTGTCCTCGTGGTCGCGGATCACGTGGCAGACGTCCTGGCACAGGAAGCATTCGATGCACTTGCGGAACTCCTGCGAGCGCTGCACGTCCACCTGCTGCATCCGGTACTCGCCGGGCGCGAGGCCGGGGGGCGGTTCGAACGCGGGGACCTCGCGGGCCTTGACGTAGTTGAACGAGACGTCGCACACCAGGTCCTTGATCACCGGGAAGGTGTGCAGCGGCGTCACCGTGACGATCTCGTCGGTGGCGAACGTGGACATCCGCGTCATGCACATCAGCTTCGGCTTGCCGTTGACCTCGGCGGAGCAGGAGCCGCACTTGCCCGCCTTGCAGTTCCAGCGCACCGCCAGGTCCGGGCATTCGGTGGCTTGCAGCCGGTGCACGAGGTCGAGCACGACTTCGCCCTCCTCGGCTTCGACGACGTGGTCGCGCAGCTCGCCGCCGTCGGCGTCGCCGTGCCACACGCGAAGGTGCGCCAGGTAGCTCATTCGGCCTCCTCAGCCCGCGAGTTCCTCGTCGGTGAAGTACTTGCGCAGTTCGTCGGCGGCGAACAGCTCCAGCAGGTCGGGGCGCACCGGGGGCTGGCGCTGCTCGTCGACCCGCACCCCGTCCCTGCCGAGGGAGCAGGCCAGCAGGGTGCGGCGCCATTCGGCGACCATGCCGGGGTGGTCGTCGCGGGTGTGCCCGCCGCGGCTCTCGGTGCGCTGCACGGCGGCGCGGGCCACGCATTCGCTGACCAGCAGCATGTTCCGCAGGTCGAGGGCGAGGTGCCAGCCGGGGTTGAACTGCCGGTTGCCCTCGACGGCCAGGTGCCGGGCCCGCCCGTCGAGCTCGCGCAGCCGCCGCAGCGCGTCCCGCACCTGCTCGCCGGTGCGGATGATGCCGACGAGGTCGTTCATCACCTGCTGGAGTTCGGCGTGCAGCGCGTACGGGTTCTCCGCGTCGCCCGCGGCGGGTTCGAAGGGCCGCTCCGCCCGCCGCGCCGCATCGTCCACATCGGACTCGCGCGGTGCGGGCCGTCCCGCGCCGGCCAGGTAGTCGGCGGCGCCGATGCCGGCGCGTCTGCCGAACACCAGCAGGTCGGACAGCGAGTTGCCGCCGAGCCGGTTCGAGCCGTGCATGCCGCCCGCGACCTCACCGGCCGCGAACAGCCCCGGCACCCCGGAAGCCGCGGTGTCCGGGTCGACCTCGACGCCACCCATCACGTAGTGGCAGGTGGGCCCGACCTCCATCATCTCGGCGGTGATGTCGACGTCGGCGAGCTCGCGGAACTGGTGGTGCATCGACGGCAGCCTGCGCCGGATCTCGTCGGGGCTCAGCCGGGTCGCGATGTCCAGGAACACCCCGCCGTGCTCGCTGCCACGCCCCTCTCCGATCTCGGTGTTGATGGCCCGCGCCACCTCGTCGCGCGGCAGCAGTTCCGGCGGCCTGCGGTTGTTCTCGGGGTCCTCGTACCAGCGGTCGGCCTCGTCCTCGGTGTCGGCGTAGGCGTCCTTGAACACCTCGGGGACGTGGTCGAACATGAACCGGCGGCCCGCCGCGTCGCGCAGCACTCCCCCGTCGCCGCGCACGGATTCGGTGACGAGGATGCCCTTCACGCTCGGCGGCCACACCATGCCGGTGGGGTGGAACTGCACGAACTCCATGTTGATCAGCGCGGCTCCGGCGCGCAGCGCCAGCGCGTGGCCGTCGCCGGTGTACTCCCAGGAGTTCGAGGTGACCTTGAAGGACTTGCCGATCCCGCCGGTCGCGAGCACCACGGCGGGTGCCCGGAACAGCAGGTACCGGCCGCTCTCCCGCCAGTAGCCGAACGCCCCGGCGATGCGCCCGTCCGGGGCGTCCTTGAGCAGGTCGGTGATGGTGCACTCGGGGAACACCTTCAGCCGCGCCTCGTGGTCGCCGTGCTCGGCGAAGTCGGCCTGCTGCAGGGACACGACCTTCTGCTGCAGGGTGCGGATGAGTTCCAGCCCGGTGCGGTCGCCGACGTGGGCGAGCCGCGGGTACTGGTGGCCGCCGAAGTTGCGCTGGCTGATCTTGCCGTCGGCGGTGCGGTCGAACAGCGCGCCGTAGGTCTCCAGCTCCCACACGCGTTCCGGCGCTTCCCGCGCGTGCAGCTCCGCCATCCGCCAGTTGTTGAGGAACTTCCCGCCTCGCATGGTGTCCCGGAAGTGCACCTGCCAGTCGTCGTGCGGGTTGGCGTTGCCCATGGACGCGGCGATGCCGCCTTCGGCCATCACGGTGTGCGCCTTGCCGAACAGCGATTTGCACACCACCGCCGTGCGCAGCCCGCGCTCCCGGGTTTCGATGGCCGCGCGGAGCCCCGCGCCGCCCGCGCCGATCACGATCACGTCGTAGTCGTGCTGCTCGATCCGCATCGCGGGCCCTTCAGTTGAACAGTCGGGGGTCGGGGAACGCTCCCGAGGCGAGCAGCAGCACGTACAGGTCCACCAGCGCCACCGAAATCAGCGAGGCCCACGCCAGCTGCATGTGCCGCGCGTTCATCGCGGTCACCTTCGTCCACAGCCAGTACCGCACCGGGTGCTGGGAGAAGTGGTTGATGCGGCCGCCGACGAGGTGCCTGCACGAGTGGCAGGACAGCGTGTACGCCCACAGCAGCAGCACGTTCACCACCATGAGCAGAGTGCCGAGCCCGACGCCGAACCCGCCGTCGGCACCGCGGAACGCGATGGCCGTGTCGTAGGTGAGCACGCCCGCGACGAGCAGCGCCGCGTAGAAGAAGTACCGGTGGAAGTTCTGCAGCACCAGCGGCAGCCGGGTCTCCCCGGTGTAGGTGCGGTGCGGTTCGGCGACCGCGCACGCGGGCGGCGACAGCCAGAACGAGCGGTAGTAGGCCTTGCGGTAGTAGTAGCAGGTCAGCCGGAACCCGAACACGAACGGCAGCACGAACACCGGCGGCGGCAGCAGCGGGCCCAGCGCGGGGAACGGCTGCCCCCAGTGGCTCGAACCGGGGACGCAGGCCGCGCTCAGGCACGGCGAGTAGAACGGCGCCAGGTAGTGGTGCTCGGGCACCCAGTAGGCGGTGTTCATGAAGGTGCGGATCAGGCCGTAGACCAGGAACAGCCCCAGCCCGGTGGCGGTCAGCAGCGGGGCCAGCCACCACCGGTCGGTGCGCCGGGTCCGCGGGTCCGGTGGCCCCGGCGGGTGCGCGGGTTCGGCGCCGAACGGATCGATACCGGGGAGTGCGGACATGGCTGACCTCGTCGTCGGTGTCCGGTGCGGCCTGGTGCGCCTCGATCTCGTGTCGTGCCGGGTCGTTCCGGGCGGGCCCCGGGGCGGCCGGTTCAGTGCGGTTGGCGCCCGCCGACCCCTTCGTCGTCCGCGTCGCGCCACAACGCCGGGTCGTAGGGCGTGTCCGGCACCATCACCGTTTCGCCGCCGGCCATCTCGCGGCGCGGGGCGGGCAGGGCGGACAGCTCGGCAAGGTCGATCTCGAGTCGTTCCACATCGTTGCTCAGGCGGCGCACGGCCGCAGCGTCGCCGTAGCGCGAACGGAGCATGCCCACGCTGCTGCGCAGCTGCCCCAGCACTCGCTGCACATCGGTCAGTTCGGTCGTCGAAGCCATGGGCGAGCACCTCTCGTACGGGTCGTCGCATCGACGTCTCCGAGAGTGCCCGCGGGCGCCGAATGTGACAAGGGCCACATGGTCGACTTCGGGGATTTCCCTCGACCGAGCTCCGC
Organism: Saccharopolyspora sp. 6M; assembly: GCF_020176775.1. Taxonomy (NCBI): domain Bacteria; kingdom Bacillati; phylum Actinomycetota; class Actinomycetes; order Pseudonocardiales; family Pseudonocardiaceae; genus Saccharopolyspora; species Saccharopolyspora sp. 6M. The sequence goes on along the minus strand of NZ_JAIUJZ010000105.1, from coordinate 4,500 downwards.
GGCGGACCGGATCCGGGCTCCGCGGGGAACCCGCGGTGACCGGGACGGCCTCAGCCGTCGGCGGGGTCGCGGGTGGTGGCGGTGCCGCCGGGAGCGGTGGTGTCGCGGTGGCCGGTGGTGCCCGCGACGGCGGTTCCGCGCGCGGCGCCCGCACCGGCTCGGGCCGTGGTGCCGTCCCCGGCTCAGACTGCGCCGTCGTCCCCGGTCCGAGCGGTGGTGCCGTCCCCGGCTCCGGCCGGGTCGGCGCCGTCCTCGATGTCCGGGCCGCTGGTGGTGTCCGCGCTCGCGCCGCCGACCGCGTCCCCGTCCTCGGACCGGCAGCGGTCCCGGTAGACGATGACGCCGACGACGGCGAGCACCGCGAAGGTGGGCACGAAGAACGGCACGGCCGTGATGATCGGATGGCTGGCCAGGATCTGCGTGCCCGCGAGGATCACCGCGCAGCCCTCTCCGCCGCGGCTCCGCTCTCGGTCGCTCCGGGCTCGACCGCTTCCGGCTCGATCGCCTCGGGCCGGTCGGCGCCGACGCGCCCGATGCGGTGCGCGCCCCAGCCGAGCGACAGCACGAGGGCCAGCGAGCAGGCCAGCACGACCAGCGAGGCCACCACCCACAGCCAGGACGGCACGTCCGGCTTCGTCTCGCGCTGCAGCACCTGCCACTCGGGCTGGGAGTCGCGGCTGAACTGCGCGTCGGCGGGCACGGCGGGCAGGCCGATGGCCGTGTCGGAGGGCATGTAGACGGGGATCGCGACCTGCGCCCGGCCCTGGTGGAACCGGATCATGGTCTTCCAGGTGCCGTGCAGCGGCATCGGCCGGGTGGTGCGGTAGGTGTCCGGGCCGATCGGCACCAGCCGGTCAACGTGCAGGCCGCCGCCCTGCCAGCCGGTGGTGGTGAGCCAGGTGGCGTCCTGCCCGGTGCCTGGCGGGCTCATCCGGATCACGGCCTGCGCGGTGCGGTCCTGCTGTCCGCCGCGCACGTCGGTGAGGGTGACGTCGGCGCGCACCGGCGGCGCGGTGCCGATCAGCGCGTTCGTCACGGCGAGCGCGATCACCACGAGGGCGCCGCCGAACAGCGGTGCCGAGACCTTCGGCTTCGGCGGCGCGCCGCGCAGCGCCAGCGCCAGCAGCGCGCCGAGCACGCCACCGGGGACGCCGCCCGCGACGGCCATGACGGCGCCTTCGACGGCCATGTCCGCGCTCCACGGCAGCGGGAAAGCGACCTGGGTCCAGGCGTACTCGGACGCGTAGCCGACGGTGCCGATGAGCAGGCCGGCCACCGCGCCGAGCACCAGCGGGCGCCGGACGAGGAACACCGCGGCCAGTTCGACGCAGAGCGCTTCGACGAGGTGCAGCGGGATCGCGGCGAACTCCTCGCCGATGATCGGCCCGACGAACACGGCGACGCCGCCGCGCACCAGCACGTAGAACCCGACGGCGAACAACGCCGCCCCGCGCCCGGCCCACAGCCGCCCCACGACGAGCGCGCACCCGGTCGCGACCGCGATCATGAACGGCTGGTGCACCATGCGGAACTGCTGCACGCCGTAGTCGAACTCCGCCTGGAACACGGAGAGCCCGACCAGGAGCCCGCCGACGGCCATGCCGCGGTGCACGAACCGGGACAGCGCACGCGGTTCGCCGAGGTCGGCGCGGGCCAGCCTGCCTTCGCGCTCCAGCAGCACCACGGCGACCAGGGACAGCCCGGCGCCGCCGATGAGCATCAGGTGCGTCGGCCCCCACAGGGTCACGTCCTGGCCGAAGATGCGGTGCCACACGTCGTCGAGGGGGAAGCCGAGCAGCGCGTAGAACCCGGCGCCGGCCAGCAGCACGCCGCTGATCGGGGCGTGCCAGTCGCGGGTGATGCGCACGGCGGCGCGGCCGACGGGTTCGCCCTTGGGCAGCACCACGGCGAGCATGCCCGCGGCGAACAGCCCGAACAGCCCGATGAGGATCGGGTAGTGCGCGACGTTGGCGAGCGGGCCTTCGTCGCGGCCGTGGGTGATGTGCAGGGAGATGTCCCAGTACATCCCGAGCAGCGCGGTGAGCAGCGAGATCATCGCGAGGATCTGTGGCAGCGCGACCCAGCCGGGCAACCCGCCGGGCAGCACCCGCTGGGAGCGCTCGGCGAGCCGGGCGAGCACCTCGGTGCGCCCGGTGCGGTGCCCGTAGCCGAGCAGGAGCAGCAGCAGGGTGAGCGCGGTGGCGCCGCCGGAGGCGATGAAGATCTGGTCGAGCGCGGCACCTCCCGCGGGCCGCACCTCTTGCGCCAGCAGCGTCGTCCAGGGCTGCTCTGCCGGGGTCGAGTTCATGCGGGTCATGGAACACCAGAAGCTGGACAATGTCATCCCCGAATGTGACATTGATTGTTGTTAACGCCCGGAGTGACCTCGGAAGGACCAACGCCATGACAACGACCCGGCGGCTCATCGGATGCGCGTCGACGGCGGCGGCCCTGCTGCTCTCCGGCTGCGGCGCGCCCGCCCCGCGGCCCGCGGACCGGCCCGCCGCGGAGAACGCCGCCCCCGTCGTGATCGACGCCGAAGTCGCGGGCGGGCAGGTGCGCACCGGCACCGCGCGCGTCCCGGTGCCGCTGGGCTCGCAGGTTCGCTACCAGGTGCGCAGCGACCAGCCGGACGAGGCGCACGTGCACGGCTTCGACGAGGCCGTCCAGCTCACCCCCGGGCGGGCCGGGGTCATCGAGTTCACCGCCGACATGCCCGGCGTGTTCGAGGTCGAGCTGCACCACTCCGGGTTGTCGCTGCCCAGCCTGGAAGTCCGGTGAGCACCGCGGTCCTCGCGCACGGCCTCGGCGGCCGCACCGACCTGCCGCTCAACGGCGCTGCGGCCGTCGTCGGCGGCGCGCTCGCCGTCGCCGTCTCGTTCCTCGCGCTCGTCGCGCTGTGGTCGAAGCCGTGGCTGGACCCCGAGGCGGGTCGGCCCGTGCGGTTGCCCGTGCGCCACGACCGGTTGCTCGGCACCGCGCGGATCGCCGTGCTGCTGCTGGCGGTGTTCGTGGTCGCCGTCGGCGCCTTCGGCCCGGCGGAGACGAACCGGAACCTGGCGCCGTGGGTGCTGTTCGTGACGTTCTGGGTGGGGCTCATCCCGGTGAGCGTGCTGTTCGGGCCGGTGTGGCGGGCGGTGAATCCGCTGCGCACCCTGCTGCGGCTGCTGCGGCTGGGACGCGTGCCGCGCCCGCTTCCCGCGCGGCTCGGTTACCGGGTCGCCGCCGCGTGGCTGCTCGGGTTCGTGTGGCTGGAGCTGGTCGCGCCGGACCGCGCCGATCCGCGGCTGGTGACCGCGTTGATCGTCGGCTACGCGGTGGTGAACCTGGCGGCGGCCGCCCGCTACGGTCCGGTGTGGTTCGAGCGCGGCGACGGCTTCGAGGTGTACTCGACGCTGCTGGCCCGGTTCTCCCCGCTGGGCAGGCGGGCCGACGGGACGGTGGTGCTGCGCAACCCGCTGGCCGGGCTGGTGCGCGCCGACCCGGTCCCCGGGCTCGCCGGGCTGGCGTGCGTGCTGATCGGCTCCACCGCGTTCGACGGGTTCACCCGCACCAGCTGGTGGCAGGCGCTGCGCAACGCGTCCGGGCTGCCGGACGTGCTGGTGGGCAGCGGTGGGCTGCTGGTGTGCGTCACCGGGGTGTCGGCGCTGTACTTCGGTTCGATGCGGTGGAGCGCGCGGCTGTCCGGCAGCGCCGAGCCGCCGGCCGCCCGGTTCGCCGCGACGCTGCTGCCGATCGCCGTGGGCTACGGCGTGGCGCACTACTTCTCGTTCTTCGTGATCGAGGGGCAGCAGCCGTTCATCCTGGCCGGTGATCCGTTCGGGACCGGGCTGGACCTGTTCGGCTCGGCCGGGAACGTGCCGGACTACTCGGTGCTCTCACCCGGAGTGGTGGCGATGGTACAGATCAACGCGATCGTGCTCGGCCACATCGCGAGCACCGCCGCCGCGCACGACCAGGCGCTGCGGTTGTTCGACGCGCGCGGCGCGCGGGTCGGCCAGCTGCCGGTGGTGCTGGCGATGGTGTTCCTGACCGGCGTCGGGCTACTCCTGCTGCTGTCCGGTTAGGACGGACGCGGATCAGTCGCCGCCGCCACCACCGCTGTCGCCGCCACCGCCGCCGCTGTCGCCACCGCCGCTGTCACCGCTGCCGGACCCCGAGTCGTGGTGGTGCGCACCGTGCCCGCTCGCGTCCGCGCTGTGGACCACCCAGCCCTGGTCCCCGCCGCTTCCACCGTCACCGCCGGTGCCGCGTCCGCGGGAGACCCGCCTGCCGGAACCCCGCCTGGTGGAGACCACCACGAGGACCACCACGACCGCTGAGACCAGCACGACCAACGCCACGGCCACGACCGCCGCCTCCTCGTTCCCACTCCGGTCCGCTTCTCCGGTTCGAGCGGACCGACCGGAAGTTACCGCCGCGCACCGGCGGCGGGGCCGCGTCCGGAGCGCCTGCCCGGAACGCCGCGCTCAGCCGTTCCCCCCACCGCCCCCACCGTCG
>NZ_JAIUJZ010000104.1:0-41066 GCF_020176775.1 Saccharopolyspora sp. 6M | reverse complement strand
CCACCTCACCGTCGAGGACCGCGACGAGCGGCACCGCGACGTCGAACTGCACGACCGCCGCACCGGATCCTGGCCGCGCCCTCGCCGGTGATCACGTCCACGTCGTGGCCGGTGGCGGCGAGCACGTCCCGGGCTCGGGCGGCGAGTCCCGGGTCGATCTCCACCGAGGTCACCTGACCGTGCGGGCCCACCCGGTCGCGCAGCAGCGCGGCGTTCCACCCGGTTCCGGTGCCGATCTCCAGGACGCGCAGGCCCGGTCGCAGGTCCAGCGCGTCGAGCATCTCGGCGACGAGCGAGGGCTTGCTGCACGAGCTCGTCGGCGTCCGCGCGTCGCCGCCGGGTTCGCCGTCCTCGACCTGCGTCACGACCGGTTCGTCGGCGTCGACCAGTGCGTGCCAGCGCGCGGGTTCCCGGTCGAGGGAGACCGGGGTGAAACCGTCCGATTCGGGGTCGTCGTCCCAGATCACCGGCGGGATGAATGCGCTGCGCGCGGTCCGGAGCGGAGCCTTGTCGTCCACCGCGGACTACTTCTCGCGCTCCGGACCTTCGTGCTTGTTCCCGTCGTCGTCCGTCCCCCACGTCTCCCACTTGTCCGGTTGCGGCGTGCCCTGCCCGTCCCGGTCGGCGTCCCGTCGGCCCATCGCTTCGCCCTTCCTGCATCGGAACCGCGTCGAATTCCAGGGTGCCGGAGCCGTCAGGCGAGGTGGGAGGTGCTGCGGGGTGAACCGGTTGGCGAGATCGAGTGCGGTGAACTTCCTTGATCGACGGGTGGGGGAGTGCTACGCCGCTTCGGCGGCGAGCTCGTGGGTGATCAGCGGGGTCACCTCGATGTCGGCCCAGGGCCAGATCGGCAGGGCGGATAGGATCGCGTGCAGCTGTTCGGCGTCGTCGGCGACCCAGACGCCGACGTTGGCCCGCTTGCCGACGACCGTCCAGAAGTGCCGGATCACGCCGTCGGCGAGCAGTTCGCGGCCGCGCGCCTTCTCGCGGGTGATCACGTCCTCGCGTTCGGCGGCGGGCAGTTCGAAGACGCGGGCGACGTCGACCTGGACGAGGAATTCCACGGGTGCTCCTGTGCATTGGTGGCCGGGCGGCGTGCCCGGCCGGGTGCCGTCACCATACATCGAAGTTCGACGAACTTCGAACTACTATGCTGGGACGCATGGCGCGCAACCCCGACCACCCGGAACTGCGGGACGTCCGGCTCGACCGGATCTTCGCCGCGCTCGGCGACCAGGCACGGCTGCGGATCGTCGCGGTGCTCGCCGACCGCGCCGAGCACCAGCGGGAGGACTTCGCGGTGGAGGTCGGGCCCTCGACGCTCAGCCACCACATGAAGGTGCTGCGGGAGGCGGGCTTGGTGCGCTGCCGGTTCGAGGGCACCCGCTGCTTCGTGTCGCTGCGCGCCGACGTGCTGCAGCGCCACGACATCGCGCTCGGCGGCGTGCTGCGCTCGCTGGTGCGGGAATCGGCCTGAGCGTCCCGATCCGCGTACGCTCGATCTTCGAGCAGGTGGAACGAGGAGGGGTGCCGACGTGGGTGTCGTGTCCGTCGCCGGGCGGTGGGTCAACAAGGTCGTCGCGCCGGTGGTCCTGCGGTGCGGGAAGTGGCCCGAGAACGGCCGCACGAGCATGGCGGTCGTGTCCTACTCGGGCCGCAAGTCCGGCCGGGAGTTCACGCTCGTCGTCGCGATCCGCCGCACCGAGTCCGGGGGCACCATCGCCGTCGAACTGCCCGACCAGAAGCGCTGGTGGCGCAACTTCCTGCAGCCCGGCCCGCTCACCATCGACATCGGCGGCGACCGCCGCACCGGCCGGGCCCACGCCGTCCGCGACGACGACGGCAAGGTCAAGCTCCACGTCGAACTCGACTGAGCGGCGGACGCTCAGCCGTCGAACCGGCCGCCCTTGATCGCGGTGAGGAAAGCGGTCCATTGGGTGTCGGTGGTCGTTAATCGAGTGGAGTCCCGGGCCTTCGTATCGCGTATCGCGGCGCGGCCGCCGATCCGCCCGATCTCGACGCAGTTGTTCCCGCCGCTGTAGCTCGACTTCCGCCAGTTCTTCGGCATGCTTCCTCTTCCTGTCATGACAACGCGGCGATCAGATCCGCGGAATCGGCTGGGCTCAGCGCCGTTCTGCGCAAGGTCTCGACCGCTGCGCGATAGGTCTTGACCGCCTTCACGTCCGTGATGGTCGTGGAGGTGTCGAAGTGTTCGAGCTGCACCACCGGCTTGGCCTGCGCGAATTCGATCAGTGCCCAGGAACCGCTCAGTGCCGGCCCGCACGGCCGGTCGAGCGGGAGGACCTGGATCTCCACGTTGTCGCGCTTGCTAGCTCGGGTGAGTTCGTGGAGTTGTTCGCGCATGACGTCCGCTGGGCAGGTGGGGTAGCGAATGCCCGCTTCGCCGATGATCGCGTGAAGCCGCTTCGGGTGTTTTCCGGTGAGCACGTGCTGACGGCCGATGCGTTGCTGGGCGCGCTGTTCCGCTTCGCTGCGGCTGGACGCCCCGAACTCGGCGATGATGTGCCGCGCGTAGTCGTAGGTCTGGAGCAATCCCGGAACCATCAACGGTTCCACGTTGATGATGAGCGTGGAGGTCCTTTCGTACTCGGTCAGCGCCGCGAGCTGCTTGTCGGTGCCGGGCGCGACCCAGTTCGGTTCGAGCGCGTCGCGGGCGAGTTCGAGGATGCGATCGCGCTCGGCTCCGGTGACGCCGAGAACGGCGAGGATCGTCGCGGTATCGGCTTCGCTGGGGGTGAGTTTGCCGTTCTCCCAACGAGATACGTGCGAGTTGCTGCGCCCCACCAGCTCGGCCAGAGCCCGGGAGTTCATCCCGGTGGCTCGTCTGGCTTTCCCCAGTTCGACGCCTAGGGCACGAGCCCGTGGGGTGTCTGCGCTGCTCGCCATGTCGAACATCGTAAGTCGTGACCACGTGCGTTCCCGGCCATCACCCGAAGGTGGATCTTGTGCGATCTGACGCATGCACTCACGATTGATGCATGCACCAAGATAACGGTTCGCGACCTCCGCGACAGCAGCGATCGATCGGTCCCGCCACCTCGTTCCCGGCACGGGTCCGGTACCGGGCCGCCGCGGCGGGGGAGGCGCGGCGGGTCGTGCACATCGCGATGTCCACAGTGGAGGGTGACTGGTCGGCGCTCTGCGGGGTGCGGCTGCCCGCCGCGGACGCCGAGCAGATCTCCGACCTGCTCGGGATGCCGTGCATGGCCTGCACCCGGGTGCTCGCGGCCCGGTCCCAGGTGACGATCGGCGCCGACCCGCCGGTCGTGCTCGAAGCGGGGTAGCCCCGCTCGACCGAAGATCCGGTTCGCCGCCCCGCCTTCCGCCGGCGGTGGGCCGAGCCCCGCCGGGCCGCTCCCGCCTCCCCGACCGCGAGCGCCGGCGGGGCACCCGCATCCGCGTCCACGACCTCCCCCGGGTGGGCGCGGATGCTCCCGGGCGGTGCCGTGCCCCGAGCCGCCCGGCCGCGCCTTCCCCCGCGACCGCCTGGCGAACCGCGGGGGAAGGCGTGCGGGGAAGGGGCGTTGGTCCCGTTCTGAACTGGGATTTCGGTGTCCTTCGGCTGCTGCGTTCACCTCGTTCGCCCCGCAGCATGGGGAACGGGCGAGACCGGGGGAGGGACGCGATGACGGGATTGCGGGAGGCCACGACCTGGCCCGCGCTGCGGGTCGAGGACTGGACGGGCACGCGGGACACGCTGCACCTGTGGACGCAGGTCGTCGGCAAGGTGCGGCTCGCGCTGGCGCCGATGGTCAACCACTGGTGGCAGTCCGCGCTGTACGTCTCGGCGCGCGGCCTCACCACCTCCGCCGTCCCGCACGGCGGAGCGCTCTTCGACGCCGAGTTCGACTTCTGCGCGCAGGTGCTGCGGATCCGCACCGCCGACGACGAGCGGATCGTCCGGCTCGAACCGAAGTCGGTGGCCGCGTTCCACCGGGAGGTGATGGGCGCGCTCGACGACCTCGGGCTGCACACCGGCATCCACGCGGCGCCGAACGAGGTGCGCCACGCCATCCCGTTCCAGCAGGACACCGAGCACGCCACCTACGAGCCGGCCAGCGCGCACCTGTGGTGGCGCCAGCTGGTCGCCGCGCACCGCGTGTTCCAGGAGTTCCGCGCGGAATTCCTCGGCAAGGCCAGCCCGGTGCACTACTTCTGGGGCGCGATGGACCTCGCCGTCACCCGGTTCTCCGGCAGGCCCGCGCCGCCGCACCCCGGCGGGGCGCCGAACTGCCCGGACGAGGTGATGGTGGAGGGCTACTCACACGAGCTCAGCAGCTGCGGGTTCTGGCCCGGCGGTGATGGCGAAGGGTTGTTCTACTCCTACGCCTACCCGGAACCGGCCGGATTCCGGGGCCATCCGGTGCCGCCCGAGGCGGCGTCCTACCGGGCGGACCTCGGCGAGTTCGTGCTCGACTACGCCGACGTGCGCGCCGCGGCCGACCCGGACCGCACGCTGCTCGACTTCCTGCGCGGCAGTTACGAAGCCGCCGCGCGCGCGGGCGACTGGGACCGCCCTCTCCTGGAGGCCGCGCCCCGCGCCCGCCTCAGGTGAACGGGTCCGCCCGCCCAGGGCGGCGCGGCGGGCGGGCGGTCACCCGGGCAGCTTCCGCTCGACGGCGGTGAGGACGAGGTCCAGGCCGTACTCGAACTCCGCCTCGTGGTCGCACACCGCGAGGTGCGGGGCGATGGCCGTCAGCGACGGCAGTTCCGCGGATTCCAGGGTCCGCCTGCGCTGCCCGCCCGCCGCCGGATCGGTGCCGAAGGACGGCCCCGCGTTCACCTCGCGCAGCAGGCTGCCGACCAGGAAGCCGAGCGCGGCGCGCAGCGCGTGCACCGCCTGCTCCGGCGGGCAGCCCGCGTCCAGCAGCGGCGCGACGGCCGCCGCCAGCGGAGCCAGCCCGGCCGGTGAGCCGAGCTGCCGGGTCAGCACGGTCGGCGCGGCCTTCGGGTGCGCCAGCATCGCGGTGCGGAAACCGCGCGCCACCGCCTCCATCCGCTCCCGCGGGCTGCCGTCGGCGGGCGGCGCGGGGATGCCGGCGAGCAGCGCCTCCGCGATGCCGTCCAGCACGTCGTCCTTGTCGGCGACGTGGTTGTAGAGGCTCATCGGATCGACGCGCAGCCGCTGGGCGATCTTGCGCATGCTGATCTGGTCGAGGCCCTCCTCGTCGACGAGCGCCAGCGCCGCCTCGACGACGCGCTCGCGGGACAGCGTCGCGCTGCCGCGGGGCGGTCTGCCGCGGCGGCCCTTCGGTCCGGTCGTGGTCACGGGGCCAGTGTGCCCCACCCTTGTCGATATCTACAGCGTAGGTATAAGGTCACCACCGAAAGCCTACGGTGTAGGTAAACGATCCGAGGAGGGATGATGTCGACGCTCGACGTCATCAACAAGCTGCCCGCCGCCTTCGACCGCGAAGCCGCCGACGGGATCGAAGGCACCATCCAGCTCAACATCTCGACCCCCGTGCACGTGACCGTCGCCGACGGCGAACTCCGCGTCACCGAAGGCACCGCCGACGATCCCGACGCCACGCTCACCAGCTCCGACGAGGACCTGTTGGCGATCCTGCGCGGCGAAGCCGACGGCGTCGCCTCCTTCCTCGCCGGCAAGCTCCAGGTCGAAGGGGACCTGCAGCTCGCCAAGGAGTTCCCCGGCCTGCTCGACCCGGCCGCGCTCGCATGAGCCGGTTGTTCGGCGAGATCGCGCAGAACGGCTACGTCGTGCGCGACCTCGACACCGCCATCGCGAACTGGGTCGAGGTGCTGGAAGTCGGACCCTGGTTCTACTTCGAAGGCCTGCGCTTCGAGGACTTCCGCTACCGCGGCGAACCGTCCAAAGCGCGCGTCGACCTCGCGCTCGCCAACTCCGGCGACCTGCAGATCGAACTGATCCAGCCCGCCGACGACTCCCCGTCCATGTACCGGGACTTCCTCGCCGCCGGGAACGAAGGGCTCCAGCACGTCTGCTACTGGACCACCGAGTACCAGCAGCTCTACGACACCGCCCTCGCCCGCGGCTACACCGTCGGGCAGGAAGGCGCGGTCGGCGGCGCCCAAGGCCGCTTCGCCTACCTGGAAACCGGATTCCACCCCGGCACCGTCGTCGAGATCTCCGACGTCAGCGGCCCCAAGCGGTCGGTGTTCGACTTCATCCGCAAGACCGCCGCCGAGTGGGACGGCAGCAAGCCGATCCGCCGGATGTGAACCACCCGGCGCTCCCCGAGCGCCGAGGGCTCGCCGTTCGGACGCGCACGGGCGCACCCGCGCCGCACCCGTCGCGTCCGAGCGGGCACGGGCACCACCCCGACCAGGAGGACACCGTGAGCATCCCGCTGCCCGCCGACGACGAACTCTCCGACAAGAACCGCAGGCTGCTGCGCGGACTCCCGGACGCCAACATCTTCCGGATGGTCGCCAACGCGCCGAACAGCCTCAAGCCGTTCCTGGACCTGGCCGGCTCGCTGCTCATGCAGTCCGAGTTCGACAAGCGCGCCAGGGAGATCGCCATCCTGCGCATCGCGACCATCACCGGATCGCACTACGAGTGGGCGCAGCACGTCCGCATCGCCAAGCTCGTCGGCGTCACCGACGACGAGATCGAACGCGTCGGGGTCGACGGCCCGGTCAGCGGCTTCGACGAGAGCACCCGGCTCGTCATCGACGCCGCCGAGGACCTCACCCGCAACGTCCGCCTGGACGACCGGCTGCTCGAAGCGCTGCTCGCCGAGCACGGCACGCGGCGCACCACCGAGTTCATCCTGTGCTGCAGCTACTTCAACATGGTCAGCAGGTTCCTGGAGTCCACCCGGGTCCCGCTGGAAGCAGCGCCGCTGATCTGAGCGCGACCGCCCCGTTCGCCGCGTCGTCGAACGGGGCGCCGCGCCGTCACGCCTTCGCCAGCGCCTCGTCGATCTTCGGCACCAGGTTGTCCAAGGTGAACGGGATGCTCGACACCGTCGCCGAACCCAGCGCCATCGTCAGGTCGTAGTCGTCGAGCACCACCAGCGCGCCGCGCTTGGCCGCGGGCAGGTTGTTCAGCAGCGGATCCGCGCGCACCGCCGCCACGTCCGTCGGCTTCGCCGTGGTGACGATGACGACGTCGGCGTCCAGCAGCGACACCTGCTCCTTGCTGACCTTCACGTTGAACTTGCCGCCGCTGTCCATGCCCTCGATGGACGGGGCGAGCTTCAAGCCCAGCTGCTCCAGCAGCGCGGTCCGCGCGTCCTGCTTCGTGTAGGCCGCGTAGTTGCCCGCCGAATCGGTGCGCACCGTGACGTGCGTGCGGCCCTCGAACTTCGGGTTGTCCGCGCGGACCTGCTCGATGCGGGCCTGGGTCTCGGCGATCAGCCGGTTCGCCGCGTCCTCCTCGCCCAGCGCGCGGCCGATCGTCTCGGCTTGCAGCCGCCAGTCCACGCCGTAGTCGATGGTGCCCGGCGGCTGCGCCACCACCGGCTTGAACGCGTTCAGCCGGTTGAACTGGTCCTGCGTCAGCGCGCTCTGCACGCCGAGGATCACATCCGGCATCAGCGCGATCACCGCTTCGACGTCCACGTCGCTGCCCAGCTGCTTCGGCTTCGCCTGCCCCAGCATCGGCTCCACCCACGGGCCCACCCCGGACTCCCACGGGCCCCAGGCGGTGAGCCCGACCGGCACCACGCCCAACGGCAGCAGCACGTCGTGATCGGTGATGCCCAGCGAGACGACCTTGCCCGGAGCCGCGGGGATCTCGGCGGTGCCGAACTTGTTCGGGATCCGCACCGGGAAACCGGGGCCCGCCGCCTGGCCCGCCGCCTGGCCCGACGGCGCGGGCGAACCACCTGCGCAGGCCGCCAGGCCCGCGGCGAGCAGGCCGGTCGCACCGGCCAGGAAACCGCGCCTGCCCAGGCGGGTCCCGCCGAAGGGCCCGACCCGCGGGTGTGTTCGGTCAGCAGAGGTCATCGCGCATCCTTCATCCGGATCAGCCAAGCGAGGCTAACCTAACAAAGCCGCGGCGAGCTGTGGTGTGACTTCGGACGACCGCCCCGCGATCACTCCGCCTCGACGAGTTCCCGGCGCAACCGGGCCGTCCGCCGCGACGGCTGCACGCTGTCCAGCTCCGCGTTCACCGTGCCACCGAGCAGCACCGCGAACGCCGTCACGTACAGCCACAGCAGCACGCCCATCGGCGCGGCCAGCGCACCGTAGACGGGGGAGTGCTCGATCGTCACGTCCAGGTAGATCCGCAGCGCCAGGCTGCCCCCGAGCCACACCAGCAGCGCCAGCGCCGCCCCCGGCAGGTGCTCCAGCCACGGCGCCCGCAGCGGCAGCGACAACGAGTACAACGTGCACAGCGAGGCGATCGACCCGATCACGATCACCGGCCAGTACAGCGCGTACACCACCACCGACGCCTGCGGGAACCAGTCCGCGATCACCGACGGGCCCACCGCCAGCAGCGGCAGCAGCACGATCCCGCCGAACAGCGCCACCGTGTACAGCAGCACCGACATCAACCGCTGCCGCACCACGTTCCGCTGGCCGGCCAGGCCGTACACCACCGAGATCGTGTCGATGAAGACGTTCAGCGCCGCCGAACCCGACCACAGCGCCAGCACGAAACCGATCGAGATCACCCCGGCCCGCCCCGAGCTGAGCACCTCGTCCAGCACCGGCTGCAGCAGCTCGTCGATCGCCTGCGGGGACAGCACCGTCGCCGCCCCGGACACCAACGCGTTCCGGACCGCGGTGATCGTCTCCCCGCCGAGCACGCCCGCCAGGTAGCCGAGCGTGCCGACCAGGCCCAGCAGCACCGGTGGCATCGAGATCAGCGTGAAGAACGCCGCCTCCCCGGCCAGCCCGGTCAGCCGGTGCCGCGCGCTGGCGCCGATGGTCTTCTTCGTGAGCCGCCACAGGCCGCGCAGCTGCCGGTTGCGCGGCTGCCCGTGCCAGATCCGGTCCACGAGCGTCCGCTGCGGTGTCAGCACGATCCAGTTCCCCTTTCCGGCGCCGCGTTCGAGAACGCGGGGTCGTGCACGCTGCGACTCGTCCGCCGCGGCTCGCGTTGCGGGAGAGTGGGCCAGATCACGGGAGTGCGGTCCTGATCCGGGCCTCGGCGGTGGAACCGGGCCCGATACCGTGCGGCGAGATCCACTTCCCCTGGAGCGGCATGAAGAACCTCATCGCCGGAGCCCGCGCGCTGGGCACCGGATTCGGCCTGATCGTGCGGTCCCCGCGGCTGCTGCTGATCGGCGCGATCCCCGCACTGCTGAGCGCGGTGCTGCTGCTCGGATCGCTCGGCGCGCTGCTGTACTTCAGCTCGGACCTGGTGACCGCGCTGACCCCGTTCGCCGACGGCTGGACCGACTGGCTGCGCCAGGCGTTCCGGGTGGTGCTGGGCGTGGCCCTGGTCGGTGCGGCCGCGCTGCTCGGCTCGATCTCGTTCATCGCGCTGACCCTGCTGATCGGCGGACCGTTCTACGAGCACATCGCCGAACAGGCCGAACAGCGGCTCGGGCTCGACACCGCCGACGACGGCGCCGGGTTCGCCCGGCAGCTCGGCCGCGGGGTGCGGGACGCGGTGAAGCTGGTGCTGGTGGCGCTGGCCGGCGCGGTCGTGCTGTTCGCGCTGGGCTTCGTACCGGTGCTCGGGCAGACGGTGGTGCCGGTGCTGGGAGCCGTGTTCGGCGCCTGGGTGGTGGCGCTGGAGATGGTCGGCCTGGTGTTCGCGCGCCGCGGCCTCACCGTGCGGGACCGGCACCGCTCGCTGGCGGCGAACAAGGCGAGCACGCTCGGCTTCGGGCTGCCGACCTACCTGCTGTGCCTGGTGCCGGTGCTGCAACTCGTGATCATTCCCGCCGCCGTCGGCGGCGGCACGCTGCTGGCGCACCGGCAGCTCGACGGCACCGAGGGCACCGGGACGTCCCCCGGGCGACCTACAGTGCGGGAATGACGCAACCCACCACTCCCGACGACTCGTACCTGAAGTCCGTTGCCGCGGCGACCGAGCGGGCCGTGGCCACCGCGGCACCGATCCGCTCCGAGCACGACGGCGCGTCCGCCGCGGTGCGCGACCGGGCCGAGCGGTGGCTCGACGAGCACGCCGCGGACCTGCTGGGACTCAGCCACGACCTGCACGAGCACCCGGAGGAGGGCTTCGCCGAGCACCGCTCGGTCGAGGCCGTCGCCGAACAGCTGCGCGCGCAGGGCTTCGACGCGCGGGTCGGGGTGGGCGAGCTGCCGACCGCGCTGCTGGCGAGCACCGGCAGCGGCGGCCCGCACGTGGCGGTGCTCGCCGAGTACGACGCGCTGCCCGAGATCGGGCACGCCTGCGGGCACAACATCATCTGCTCGGCCGGCGTCGGCGGGTTCCTCGGCGCCGCCACCGCGTTCGGCGCGGTCGGCGGCAGGCTCAGCCTCGTCGGCACGCCCGCCGAGGAAGGCGGCGGCGGCAAGGAGATCCTGGCCCGCGCCGGGATCTTCGACGACGTGGACGCGGTGGTGATGCTGCACCCGTTCTCGCACGACGTGGCCACCCACCCGTTCCTCGGCCGCCGCCAGGTCGACGTGACCTTCCACGGCATCGCCGCGCACGCCTCGGCGCAGCCGTTCATGGGCCGCAACGCGCTCGACGCGGTGGTGGCGACCTACCAGGGCGTGGCGGCGCTGCGCCAGCACATGCCCTCCGGCGACCGGGTGCACGGCATCATCACCGACGGCGGGCAGCGGCCCAACGTGGTGCCGGAGCGCGCCGCCGCCCAGTTCTACGTGCGCTCCGCCGACCCCGACTCGCTGCGCGACCTCGCCGACCGCATCGACCGGATCGCGCGCGGTGCCGCCGAGATGACCGGCTGCGGCGTGGAACTCGTCTGGGACCGGCAGTACCCGTACCTGCCGATCCGGTACAACGACGCGCTCGCCGCCCGCTGGGCCGAGCACCAGGCCAGGCGTGGCCGCACCTCGCTGCCCCGCGGCGTGGTGCCCGAGTACCTCACCGGCTCCACCGACCTCGGCAACCTCAGCTACCGGATGCCCGCCATCCACCCGATGATCGGGCTCGACGACGCCGGGCTGTCGCTGCACACCGCCGGATTCGCCACCGCCGCCCGGTCCGAGGCCGGGGACCGGGCCGTGCTGGACGGCGCGACCGGCCTCGCCCTCACCGCCCTCGACTACCTGGCCGACGAACGGCTGCGCGCCGCCGTGCACGCCGAGTTCGAGCAGGCCGGCGGAGCACTGGACGTGCCCGCCTTCTTCGATTGACCGGCTCCTCCTGCTCGGTGGTCGGGTGGCGGAACCGCTGAGAACCCGCGGGTGGTCCGGTTGCGTGCGTGGTTCGCCCAGCGGCTTCGCCGCTGACGGGAGAACGAGCGCGGTCCGCTGAGCGGGAGGTGGCGGGTTCGGGGGGCGGTGCGCGGGCGCTGCGTACGATCGGCGTCGCCCGAACGAACCCGACGAGCCAGGTGTGTCTGCTGTGGACGAATTAGTCAGGTCGTGGAGCGACGAGCTGCTCGACTCCGGGTCGGCGCTGACCCTGCTGCTGGGCCTGGTCGCCCTCGGCCTCGTGCTCAACCGCGGCAGCTGGCGGCTGCTGCGCAACGTGGTGACCATCGCGCACGAAGGCGGGCACGCCGTGGTCGCGCTGCTCAGCGGCCGCAAGCTCAACGGCATCCGGCTGCACTCCGACACCTCCGGGCTCACCCTCTCCACCGGGCGTCCCACCGGGCCCGGCATGGTGTTCACCCTGTTCGCGGGCTACCCGGCGGTGTCCCTGCTCGGGCTCGGCGGGGCCGCGCTGGTGTCGTTCGACCAGGAGCGGGTCGCGCTGTGGGCGGCCGTGGCGCTGCTGGCGCTGATGCTGCTGGCCATCCGCAACGCCTACGGGGTGCTGTCCATCGTCGTCACCGGCGGCGCGCTGTTCGCGGTGTCCTGGTTCGCCACCCCGCAGTGGCAGGCCGCGTGCTGCGTGCTGTTCAGCTGGTTCCTGCTGTTCGGCGGGCTGCGGCCCATCGCGGAGCTGCGCGGCAAGCGCACCAGGGGGCGGGCGCCCAGCTCGGACGCCGACCAGCTCGCCCGGCTCACCCGGACCCCCGCCGGGCTCTGGCTGGGCGTCTGGTTCCTGCTCGGCGGTGCGGCGCTCGTGCTCGGTGGCCGCTGGCTGCTGCTCATCCCGCAGCTCTGACGGGCCCGAACGGGGTCGCGCCGTCCACAGTGGCCTTGTGCCGGACCGGTTCCGTGGCGCAGCATCGCCGGGTGACGACCTTCGAGATCCCCGACGTCCGCCCGGTCCACCGCATCGGGTACGGCGCGATGCAGCTCGCCGGGCCGGGCGTGCTCGGCCCGCCCACCGACCCGGCCCGCGCGGAAGCGGTGCTGCGCCGCGCGGTGGAGCTCGGGGTGGACCACATCGACACCGCCGACTTCTACGGCCCGTGGACGGTCAACGAGCTGATCGCGAAAGCGCTGCGGCCGTACCCGGACGACCTGCTGCTGGCCACCAAGATCGGGGCCTACCGGGACCGCGAAGGAGCCTGGCTGCCGCTGTCGCACCCGGACGCGTTGAAGTCCCAGGTGCACGACAACCTGCGCCGGCTGGGGCGGGACGTCCTCGACCTCGTCTACCTGCGCCACGTCGCCGACCGGCCGGGGATCGAGCTCGCCGACCAGCTCGGCGCCCTCGTGGAACTCCGCGACCAGGGCCTCGTGCGCGGCATCGGGCTGTCCCACGTGACCGCCGAGCAGTTCGAGCAGGCCCAGCGGTTGACCTCGATCGCCGCGGTGCAGAACGCCTACAACCTGCTGGACCGCGGCAGCGCCGACCTGCTGGAGCGCACCGCGCGGCTCGGCGTGGCGTTCGTGCCGTTCTTCCCGCTCGGCTCCGGGTTCGTCGCCGACAGCGGGGTGCGCGACGACCAGGTGGTGCGGTCGATCGCGCAGCGGCGCGGAGCCCGGCCCGCGCAGGTGTCGCTGGCCTGGTTGCTGCGCCGGTCCCCGAACGTGCTGGCGATCCCCGGGACCTCCTCGATCGAGCACCTGGAGGTCAACGTTTCGGCCGATCGGGTGGACTTGTCGGACGAGGACGTGGCCGAGCTCGACGCGCTCGTGGCCGAGGGCACCGCCGCCGAGCAGGCCCGGTGATCATCGCGCCGCCGTCCGGGGGATGATGATCACTTTCGTGGCAACGGCGGTGGACGGAGGAGGCCCGTGGACGGTGCTCCGCGTACTGGACATCACCCAGTAGTCTGGCGAACACGGGGAGACGTTCGGGGACCGGCGTGGTGCGACGAGCCTGGGGGCCGGAAGGCCTCCGCGCGGGACGCCCGCTTCCTGGCGACCGGGCGTCTCGCCCTGCCCGGCGCGTGGTCCGCCGGTGCGGTCGACGGACAGGTGAACTGAGCATGGGTGACCCCCTCGACCCGGATGCTGGGGCCGGGGCGCAGCCGGAACGCGGTGGCTGGCGCGCGACGCTGGTCCTGCGGTGGGCCGAACGGCTCGCCGCGTGCTCCCCGGACCTCGTCGAGGTGTCCGACGTGGAACTCAAGCACGCGCTGGCCGAGCTCGCCGACGAACTGGCCGAAGCGTTGCAGGACCCGTCGCGAGCCGCCGAATCCGGCCGGATCGTCGGGGAACGGCTCGTGGAGCTGCGCGCCACCGGCCCCGGCAGCCTCCAGTGCACGCTGGAGCTGATCCGCGACACCGTCGTCGGCGAATCCGGGGTCGGCGCCGTCGGGCACCTGCTGGAACTGCTCACCTCGATCGCCGCCGGCTATTCCGCGGCGGACCGGGAACGCGCTGAGGTCCAGCAGCGCACCACCGCGCAGCTGCTGCTGCGCGCCGACCGGGAACGCCGCGCCAGCGACGCCCGGTTCCGCGAGGTGTTCACCAGCACGCCCATCGGCGTCGCGATCTGCGACCTCAAGGGCCGGTTCACCGAGGTCAACCCGGCGCTCGCCGACATCCTCCGGCACCGCGAAGCGGACCTGCTGGAGATGAGCATCCACGACCTGTTCCACCCGGAGGAGGCCGCCTACCTCAACGCGGCCTACGCCGAACTCGCCGAAGGCGGCCCGGGGCAGCGGCTGCGGGAACGCCGCAGGCTGCTGCGCGCCGACGGCGAGCAGGCCTGGACCTACCTGGCCGTGTCGCTGCTGCGCGGCGCCGAAGGCGAACCGCGGCACATCGTCACGATGGTCGAGGACATCAGCGACCTGTACCTGCTGCAGGAACGCATCCAGTACCAGGCGCTGCACGACGCGATGACCGGGCTCGCGAACCGGCAGTACTTCCGCACCAGGCTCGAAGCCGCGCAGGGCAACTTCCCGCCGGACGGGATGCTCACCCTCTACCACCTGGGTCTCGACGGGTTCGAGCTGATCAACGACGGGCTCGGCTACGAGACCGGCGACAAGGTGATCCGCGCCGTCGCGCACCGGCTGGAGCAGCTGGTGGAGAACGAGGAAGCGCTGGTCGCCCGCTTCGGCGGCACCGAATTCGCCATCCTCATCAGCGAATCGCCGCACACCCCGGCGATCCCCGAGTTCGCGGCGCTGATCAACGAGGAGCTGTCCGAACCGATCTACATCGGCAGGCACGGCATCGCCACCTCCGCCAGCATCGGCGTGGTGCGCCGCCGCGTCGCCGAAGCGGATCCGGCGAACATGATGTGGGCTGCGGACGTGGCGCTGCGCCGCGCGGAGATCGCCGGCGCCCGGCAGTGGGCGCTGTTCGACCCGGACATCGCACCGGACGAGCGCACCGAGGCGCAGCTGGCGGCGATCATGCCGGGCGCGCTGGAGCTCGGCGAGTTCCAGGTCTGCTACCGGCCGGTGATGGCCCTGGACACGGGCGCGCTGATCTCGGTGGAGGCGCAGCTGCGGTGGGACCCGCCGGACCACGGGGCGCTGGGCCACCGGGAATGCCTCCAGCTCGCGGAGCGCTCCGGGGTGACGCTGTCGTTGCGGGACTGGCTGCTGCGCGAAGCGTGGGGCCAGGTCGGGCTGTGGCACCGCTCCGGTTACCGGACCTGCTTCCTGGTGGAGCTGAGCGAGAACCAGGTGCGGGACCCGGACCTGGTGGCGCTGGTGCGGTCGGTGCTCGAAGACGGCGATCTGGACCCGAGCTGGATGCACCTGGCCGTGCCGACCCGGGTGGTGATGGAGGCTTCCGAGGAACTGCTGGAGAACCTGCGGCTGCTGCGGGGGCTGGGGGCGCGCGTGCTGCTGCACAGCTTCGCCGGTTCGGCACCGGAACTGCGGGCGCTGCGGCGGATCCCGGTGGACGGGGTGCGGCTGGCGGAAGAGCTGGTCGACCTGGTGCACGGGTGCGTGGACCCGGACGACCCGGCGGTGCGCGCGGTGCGGCAGCTGGCCCCGCTGATGCACGACAGCGGTGTCAAGATCTGCACCGGCGAGGTCGCCGACGAGCAGCAGGAACGGCACTGGGTGGACGCGGGCTGCGACTTCGCGGTCGGCCCCCGCTACGGCGAGCCGGTCACCGCGTGGGACGCGCAGGCGTTGCTGCGGAAGTTCGGTGCCGCGCAACCGCCGCACGAGCACGACCACGAGTCGGAGGGCGACGTCGTCTGACGTGGGCCTCGTGGCCGACCAGGCGCGGGGCGGGCGGATCAGCTGCCCGGTCCGGTGGTGGGGCGGTGGCGCGCGACCGAGAAGCGGATCAGCAGGCCCAACACCATCCACATCAAGAAACGGGCCCAGGTCACCAGCGGGTAGTGCAGCGCCAATACCACGCACGCGAGGATGGCCAGGACGGGGAGCCACGGCACGAGGGGCACCCGGAACGCGCGCGTGAGGTCCGGCCGGGTGACGCGGAGCCGCAGCACTCCGCCGGACACGATCGCAAAAGCCGCCAGCGTGCCGATGTTCGACAGTTCGGCGAGCTCGGTGATCGGTGTGGTCCCGGCTACCAGGGCCACCCCCGCGCCGAGGACGACGGTGATCCGCTGCGGTGTGCGCCGCTTCGGATGCACCGCCGCGAACCAGCGCGGCAGCAGGCCGTCCCGGCTCATCGCGAGGAACACCCGTGCCTGCCCCATCATCATGACGAGCACGACCGCAGCGAGCCCCACCACTGCTCCCGTCGCGACTCCCAGGGCCGTCCACGTCGCACCGACCATCCGCAACGCGCCGGTGACCGGCGCCGCGGGGTCGATCCGGTCGTAGCGGACCATGCCGGTGAGCACCAGTGACACCGAGACGTAGAGCGTCGAGCACACCAGCAGGGTTCCGGCGATGGCCAGCGGCACCGTCCGCTGCGGCTGCCGGGTCTCCTCCGCCGAGGAGGCGATGATGTCGAACCCGGTGTAGGCGCCGAAGACGATGGCACCGCCGGTGAGCACTCCCACCGGGCCGTACCGGGTCGCTTGCGCATCGAAAATGCTGATCAACGGGGTCTCCCACGCGCCACCCGTCGGCGAGGCCCGGGGAGCGGGCACGAACGGCGACCAGTTGGCGGGATCGACGTGGCGTGCACCCACGAGTACGAACGCGATCGCGGCCAGCACCTTGACGGCGGTCATCACCGTCGTGACCCGAGCGGTGAGCCGGATGCCGAGGACGAGCACCACGGTGAGTGCGAGGACCAGCGACATCGCGGGCACGTTGAGCACCGCGTCCGGGCCGCTCAGGGTGGCGGGAAACCGGATGCCCAGCACGCCGAGCAGGTCTTCCAGGTAGCCGGACCACCCGACCGAGACGGCGGCTGCGCCGACGGTCATCTCCAGCATCAGGTCCCAGCCGATCACCCATGCGCAGAACTCGCCGAGCGCCGCGGCCGCGTAGGTGTAGGCGCTGCCGGCCACCGGGACGCTGCCCGCGAACTCGGCGTAGGAGACCGCGACCAGCAACGCCACCGCGGCACCGATCACGAACGAGACCGTGATCGCGGGTCCGGCGTAATCGGCCGCCGCTGTCCCGGTGAGCACGAACAAGCCGCTTCCCACGGTCACCCCGATGCCCATCATGGTGAGCGGGAGCGGGCCGAGGGTGCGCGGCATCCACGTGTGCGGAGCCTGCGCGTCGGCGATGGTCTGCTCAATGCTCTTGCCGGGCAACGAAGACCTCCCCCATGCGTTCGTCCGCGGCCGTGCGGGCCGGCCGTGGGTGGTCGGGACGGTGGCTCGGTGATAGGTCGGCCGCGGGCGTCCATCCGGCTGGTTCGCAGCGGTGAACGGCGCCTCGGCAGACCTCGCGAGTGGTCGAGGAGATCTCGGTGCAGGCGGTGCCGCACGACATCTCCGGCCGGCGTGAACCGGCGGTGTGGTGCTGGACGAGCGCCTGACTGCGGCGCGCCGGGGACGAGTCCATTCGTCCCGTATTATTGCCCGTACAACTAGCCCCCTCGTTGTAGAAGTCGATACTCTAGGTGCTTTCCCCGCCGAGGAGGTAGCCCCCTCGCCGATCACGTTTTTCCCGGTCGTTTATGTCGGAATTGAGGGTGTTCGCTCGTGGCCGTTCCAGGTGGGCTGAAGTGGTGGGAAATGCTCCGATCGGTGGTTTTGGGGATGCGCCTCGGCGCCGTGGTGATGATCGCTTGACCGCGGCTCGTCGGGTCGTGTAGAAGTTATCAACGAATTAAGTGGCGAACTCCGAGGGTCCGGTGGTTCGAAGGTCCGCTCGATAGCGCGGATCATCTTCTGTTTTGCTTCGCCGATCGGTTCTCGTTCTTGACGTCGGTTCCTGGAATTTCGGTGCTCTCCGTTATCGGGTGGGGGAGGTGTGGAACTTCTGCGTGCTGAACTTTGCGCATTGTCGTGTCGGTCGGTCCTGCGGCGTGGCTCGCTGTAGAAGAACGAGATCCGGAGCGTGTGTCAAGAATGTCGACTGAACCCTTCTCGTCGAGCGGGCCCGCTGAGCGCGTCCTCATCGTTTCGCTGATGAAGTCCGGTACTCACCTGATTCAGGAGTTGATGGTCGCGCTCGGGTACGGGATGTACGGCCAGTCCCGGATCACCGATGACATCCGGCCGGAACTCTCCCGGCCAGCGCGCCTGCGCGCGGCCCGGCTCGTCCACGGCGCGGAGCGGGCCGCTGAGCTGGAGAACGCCGATCCGGACGTGTTCGACCAGGTCACCGGGCAAGCGTGGGAGGCGCTCGGCTGGGCGTGGCAGGCCCGGCTGGGGTTGCCGCTGGAGAATCGGTACGGAGCCACCCTGGTCAACTCCGAGCTGGTGGCTCAAGCGCGTTCCCGCAGCATCGGCTCGCGGTTCTCGGACACCCCGGAGAACGTCTGCTGGATCCTCCCCGAGCTGGACATCAAGAAGATCGACGGCAACTTCATCCAGGAGTGGGCCGATACCGGCGAGCCGCGCATCATCTTCATGTACCGCGACCCGCGGGACGTGATCCTTTCGATGGTGAACTTCCTGTCGGGCAAGACGGCCGCGGGATTCGGGAACTTCAGCGAGTTCAAGGTTTTCAGCGCCATCCTGAACTCGTTCCCCACGATGGACGAGAAGATCGAGTACGCGCTGAGCGATCCAGCGTTCCCGTGCATGGGAGACCATCGGCGTGCGCTGTGGCTGCTGCACCATCCGCAAGTGTGCGCGGTGTCCTTCGAGGAGCTGGTCGGGCCACGTGGGCTCGGAACCGAACAGCGCCAGGACGCCGCCATCCGGCGGGTACTCGACTTCGTCGGATCCCGGTCGAGCTCTGCCGAGGTCGCCGAGAAGATTTTCCGGGAGGACTCCTTCTCGTTCTTCAAAGGCCAGATCGGCGCTTGGCGCGAGGTCTTCACCGCGCGGCATCGCGAAATCGCCGAGTCGGTGCTCGGCGACGTGCTCAGCTCGTACGGCTACGTGTGATCAGAACTCCGAACAGACGAAGAAGGTGGCAGCATGAATCCGCAGGGTGGTTCCGATGGCGAAACGCTGGAGATCAACGAGCCGCGGCTGATCAAGTGTATCGAGGAGGGTGAGCCGGATATCGGCGCCCTCTGGGAGTTCTGCGTGCACTTCGAATTCGAGCGGGACCTGGCGGTCGAGAGCATCGCGAAGTGGATCGGCCCTCCGGAGGGCAAGCGCGTTCTCGACTGCGCTTGCGGATCCGGATTCCCCGGGATCGAACTCGCTCAACGCGGTTACGACGTCACCTGCTCCGACGGTAGCGCCGCGATGCTGCGCCACTTCGAGCGCAACGCCCGCCTCGCCGGAGTCGAGCTCACCCCCGAACTGCTGACCTGGGACGGCTTGGTGCAGCGGTACGAGGATTCGTTCGACGTCGTGCTGTGCCGCGGCGGGGGATCTTACCTCTACGGAGGTACTTGGGACGATGACGCTTCGCCTGACTCGGAAGCGCTCGTCGATTCGCTGCGGCAGTTCGTCGGCTGCGTGCGCCCCGGCGGCGGCCGTCTCTACATCGACATCACTCGCGCGGAGGACCTGGAACGCACCGAGCCGCAGGTGACTCGGCGCCCGCGCATGGTGGTCGGCGGACACGTCGTGGAGCTGTCCGAGACGGTGACTCCGCACCCGGAAACCGGAATGCGGGTGTGGAACAGCGAGCTGCGGGTGGACGGGAACGTCTACGAGTTCGAGCGGCGTTCGCACTACCTGCCGCACGAGCAGCTGGTCGCGGTGCTGGAGAAGGCCGGGCTGTCCGAGGTGAATCGGGAGGTCATCCCCGGCGAACACTACGACGTGTTCTCCGGCGTGCGTGCTTGACCGGAGCGGCACGACGGTGCTTCCTCGTTGATCGTGGCCCCCGGAGCACCGATCACGGGCGAGGACCGTTGAGCACGGCGCGGGCCGGCCGCGTGAGCGTGAGCTCCCGCGCGTCGGCGGCGCGGTCGGCCGCCAGGAGGCGGACAATGCGGCCTGCCGGTGCCCGCGGTGGAAGATCTCCGGGTCACCCGCCCGGTGAGACGAACTGGGAGGTTCTCTTGGATCCGGTCCTGCTGGTGTTGAGCGGCGGTCAGAGCGAGTACCGGGAGTACATGCTCGGCAAGATCGCCGAGCGGTATCCGATCGTCCTGCTCACTCCTGATCCGGTGACCTGGGAGCGCGAGTACATCACCGCCGAACTTCGGATCGATCCCGCGGACACCGCGGAGATCGTGGCCACCGCGCGGCGCGCCGCGCAGCGCTACGCAGTCGCCGGGGTGCTGACCTACCACGAGCCCTGCGTCGAGCTGGCGGCGGTGATCGCCGCGGAACTGGGGGTGCCGCGATGTCCACCGCAGGGTGCGGCGCGCTGCCGTGACAAGTGGGCCACCCGGTTGGCGCTGGACGCGGACGGCGTCCCCTCCGCTGCGGCGGAGCTGGTCACCTCGGCGGCCGAGGCGGCCGAGGCGGCTGCCCGGATCGGCTACCCGGTCGTGGTCAAGCCCCGTTCGCTGTCGGCCAGCTTCGGGGTGTCGAAAGTGGACTGCCCCGCCGAGCTGGAACCCGCGTTCGACCGGGCCTTCGCGAGCGGCCTGCCGGAGCCGTGGGAGCACCACAGCGGCGTGCTCGTCGAGGAATACCTGGACGGCCCGGAGATCAGCGTCGACAGCGCGGTCCACGGCGGAGTGGTGGAGAGCCCGGTCTTCGCCCGGAAGGTGCTGGGCTATCCGCCGCACTTCGAGGAACTCGGGCACGTCGTGGCCGACCCGGCCGATCTCGTGGCCGATCCGCAGCAGGTGCGAGATGTGGTCCGCGCGGCGCACTCGGCGTTGGGCGTCGACAACACCGTGACGCACACCGAGCTGCGGCTGACCGCACGTGGGCCTCGGCTGGTCGAGGTCAACGGCCGTTCCGGCGGCGACCTCATCCCCGACCTGGCCGAGCTGGCGACGGGGGTGGACATGGCTGCTGCCGCGGCCGACGTGGCCGCGGGAGTGCCGCCGACGTTGCGGGTCGTCCGCTCGCGGGTAGCGGGAATCCGGTTCTTCTACACCGACGAATCCGGCGTCGTGGACGCACTGGAGCTGGATGCCGCAGAGGGTGAGCTGCCGTGGTTGCACCGGGTGACCTGGCTGGTGGAGCCCGGTACGCTGATCCGTCCCGAACCGGGCAGGAGGTACTTCGCCCGCATCGGTTTCGCGGTGGTGGTGGCTGGTTCGGTGTCCGAATGCGAGCAGCGGATGGCGAAGGTCGCCGAGCTGGTCCGCGTGCGCACCACGGGACGGGCGCGGTCGAATCGGCCGTGAAACCCGTTGCCGCATCCGTTCCGCTCGTCGAGCGGCTCGGCGACGAAACCGGTACCAGACTTCCGAGGTGGTCGAGTGCTCCGCAGTGCGTTCCGATCCGAGTCGTTGACGCAGCTCGCGCCGCTCAGGTCGTTGCTGCTGGCGGTCCTGGTGTTCCGCACCGGCTGCGTGCTGCTGCCGTTCTTCGGGCTGTACCTGACCGAAGGGGCGCACGTCTCCGCCGGGCTGGTGACGTTGATCGTCGGATGCTTCGGCCTGGGCGGGCTGCTGGCCGACGTCTCGATGCCGGCGACCCTGTCCCGGCTTTCTCCCGGCCGCGCCATCCCGCTGGCCCTCGGCGTGCAGGCGGTGGCCTTGCTGGTGGCGGCCGTGGCCGCGCAGCCGACCGCGCTGGTCTGCGCGACCGTGGTGTGGGGCTTCTGCTACGAGATGGTGAACCCCGCCTGCTACACCCTGATCACCCGCTCCGTGGATGCCGAGCACCGCAAGGTCGCGTTCGCGGCGCTGCGGCTGTGCATCAACGTCGGGATGGGGCTGGGCCCGGCGATCGGGTCGGTGCTCTACGCCTGGGGGCAGTTCTCGCTGCTGTTCCTGGTCAATGCCGCGTTCGGGCTGATCGCGGCGGTGTTGGTCGGGAAGTGGGCCGTCGGGTACGAGGTGCCGGGCGAACGCGAGCGCACCGGCGGCAACGCCTGGCACGGCTCGGTCCGCGACGAAGCGCGGTTCTGGACGTTCATGCTCACCGCTTTTCCGGCCCAGCTCGCGTTCGCGTTGCCTTCGACCGTGCTGAGCCTCTACATCGTCAGCCGGTTGGGACTCTCGCCGCTGGTGGCCGGGGTGATCCTGTTCCTCAATGCCGCGATGGTCGTCGTCATCGAGTTGCCGCTGAACATCGCGACCGCCCAGTGGAGCAACACCCGGGCGATCGTGGTGGGCCTGCTGTTCGCCGCGGCCGGGTTCGGGATGATCGGACTGCACCCCAGTTTGTGGCTGCTGGTGCTCTCGACGATCGTGTGGACCATCGGGGAGATGGTCATCGGGCCGGCGTTCCTGGGGTACGTGCAGGAGATCTCGTCGCCGCGGTTGCTGGTGCGCAACATGGGCGCGTTCTCAGGCGGCGTCAACGGCGGCCTCCTGCTGGCTCCGGTGGCCTACGGGATCGTGACCGGTTCCGGGCTGCCCGGCGGGATCTGGTCGCTGGTCGGGGTGGTGCTGCTCGTATCGGTCCTGGTCTTCGGGGTCATCAGCCGAGGCGGACGGGGAATGGGGAGTGTTTCGCAGCGCCCCACCACCGAGTAGTCCACTGTGGACCCGTGCTTCGGTGTGCGCGTCCGGCCTCGGCTGGTCCGGGTGGATCCGGCGCGGGCCGCCCCGGGGGACGGTGCGAACGGGACCGAGATGAGCGGGCCACCACCCGATGGCACATGATCGGGTGGTGGCACCGAACGAGATTCCGAACGACGAAGCCAACGACGAAGCCGACGAGATGTTCGCCGCGTGGATGCGGCAGAACCTGGACCGGGCCGCGGAGCACTTCGCGGTGCGCGTGGTCGGCGAGCCGGTGCTCGGGTGGCGGCAGCGGTCCATCGGCGCGGCCGTGCTCGGCGCCGAAGGCCCGCGCTGGCTGCGGGTGGTCTCCGAGGAGATCCGGTGGGCCGACGAGGACTGGTGGACCGGCAACGCCGACGCCAACGCGATCACCGGTGTGCGCAAACCGCGGGTGCTCGGCCTGGTGGAGTGGGAACTGGCGGAGACGCGGCGGCAGCGCGCCGAGCTGATGACCTTCGTGCCGGGGCAGCGCTGCTCGGATACCGACGTGCTGCGCGACGAGGTCGACCTGCCCGAGCAGTGGTGGTCGGAGCTGCGCACCGCGCTGGAGACGATCCGGGTGGTACCGACGCTGCGGCTGCGCAACGACGAACCCGACATCCAGCGGGCCGTGCGGGAGAAGCTCGGTCACGAGCTGGACGTCCAGCACTGGGACACCGTGCACGGCGACCTGCACTGGGCGAACCTGGTCCGGCCGCGGTTCGGCCTGCTGGACTGGGAGCTGTGGGGGCGCGGACCGGCGGGCACCGACGCGGCTTCGCTGTACTGCTGCAGCCTGCTCGTGCCGCCGGTCGCCGCGAAGGTGCGGGAGACGTTCGCCGATGTCCTCGACGGTCCGGACGGGCCCACCGCGCTGCGCTACGTCGCCGCCCGTGCCCTGCACCGCGTCGACATGGGCGACCACCCCGACCTCGCCGCACCGCTGCGCGAACTGCTCGCCGGGCTCGACGGCTGACGTGGTGCGGTTCCCGGGCCCGCCGGGCGCCGGTCAGCCGGGGAGGCCGAGAGCGGCGCGGACGATCGCGAGCGCTTCCTGCGGCGGGATGCCGAGGTCGCGGGTCGTGCGCGCGTAGGCGGCGGCGGCTTCGGCGGCGCGGCGGCTGCTCTGGTCCCCGGACGCGGCGACGAAGGTGCCCGCCCGGCCGCGGGTCTCGATCAGCCCGGCCTGCTCCAGCTCGCGGTACGCCTTCGCCGCGGTGTTCGCCGCGATGCCCAGGTCCGCCGCGAGCGCCCGCACCGTCGGCAGCTTCGCGCCCACCGGCAGCTGCCCGGAGTTGATCCGCTCGGCGATCCCGGACCGCACCTGCTCGAACGGGCTCACCCCGGAACCGGGGTCCACCTTGAGATCCATGCCCGCATTGTCCGCCACCGCTCCGGGACGGCCGTCCGCACGGGTGCCCGGGGTGTCCGTCCGCCCGCCGCGCGACCGAACCGGTACGGACTTCACCCGGTGATCTCGTGCGGGACGCCGAGTTCGTCGTAGAGCAGCGCCGCGGTCCGGCGCTGCTCGCGAGCCTGTTCGGGACGTCCGGTGCGTTCGTAGAGGTCGGCGAGCCGCTCGCGGTCCAGGGCCTCGCCGTAGCCGTACTCGGTCTCCTGGTGCAGTGCCAGCGCCTGCTCCAAGTGCTCGGCGGCCTCGTCGGTGCTGCCCATCGCTCCCAGCACCAGGCCGATCTCGCTCAAGCAGCTGGCCTCGTTGCGGCGGTCGCCGTGCGAGCGGCGGATCGCGATGGCCCGGTGCAGGTGCGGGATCGCCTCGTCGAACTGCCCGAGGCGGCACTCGGCTTTGGCCAGCGCGCTCAACGCGGTGGCCTCGCCCCACTCGTCGCCCAGCGCGACGTGCATGGCGTAAGCGCGCTCCAGCGTCTCGTCGGCCTCCGCGTCGCGGCCCAGCCCGTAGTACACGCTGCCGAGGTCGCGCAGCGCCCACGCGTGCGCCCACTCCGGGCCGACCCGTTCCCACAGGGAGACCGCGCGCTGCAGCTCCGCCAGCGCCTTCTGGTGCTCGTGCACCGTTCCCCACGCGATGGCGTCGCTGGTCAGCAGCCAGGCTTCGGCGAGCTCGTCGCCGAGCGCGCGGGCGGACGCGAGCCCGATGCGGTGCGTCTCCAGCCAGTCGGCCACCGGCCGCCGCGACAGCATGAAGGCGAACATCGCCACCGGCAGCTGCCAGCCGAAGACGTGCTCCCCGCGTGCCGAAGCCTGCCGGACCGCGGCCTTCAGGTTCTCGCGCTCCTCGTCGTAGAAGTGCAGCGCGGCCGGGCGATCGGCGAATTCCGGTATGGAGCCGGGGGAATCGGGCGTGTCCATCGGGATCCGGGTGAAGCTCGGCGCCGCCGGCCAGGACGCGGCGATCGTCGCGTGCAGGTACCAGGACAGCAGCCCGCGCACCGCGGCGTCACGTGCCGCCTCGCTCTCATCGTGCCGCGCGCATTCGGCGGCGTAGAGGCCGAGCAGGTCGTGGAAGCGGTAGCGCTGCGCCCGGTGCTCGTCGAGCAGGTGCGCTCCGACCAGGACGTCCAGCAACCGGCGGGTCTTGCTGCGCGTGAGCCCGCTCAGCGCCGTCGCGGCGTCCAAGCCGATGTCGGGGGTCTCGGCGAGCCCGAGCAGCCGGAACAGGCGCGCCGCGTCCGCTGGCAGCGAGCGGTAGGACCAGGAGAAGACCGCCCGCACCGTGGTGAACTCGTCCTCTTCGACGGTCAGCGCGTCCAGCCGGTCGCGCTCGTCGGCCAGCTCCTCGACGAGCTCGGCGACCCGCAGGTGCGCTCCGGCGACGAGCCGTTCTGCGGCGATGCGCAGTGCCAGCGGCAGGAATCCGCAGTACCGGGCCAGTGCGACGGCGGCATCGGGTTCCGCGTCGACCCGGTCGGCGCCCGCGGCCTTGCGGAGCAGTTCGATCGCGCGGTCCGGTGGCAGCACGTCCAGCGACATCCGGGTGGCTCCTTCTCTGGCCGTCAGGCTCGTCAACCGGTTGCGGCTGGTGATCAACGCCCGGCAGGGCGGGGAACCGGGCAGCAGCGGGCGGACCTGCTCGGCGCCGGCGGCGTTGTCGAGCACGATCAGGATGTGGCGACCGGTCAGCAGCGTCCGGTACATCGAGGACTTCGCGTCGGCGTCCACGGGCAACCGCTCGCTGGGAACGCCCAGCGCGCGCAGCATCTCGTCCAGCGCCTCGCTCGCGTCCCGCCTGCGATCGACGTGGTGGCCGCGCAGGTCCACGTACAGGTCGCCGTCGGGGAACCGGTCCCGCACCCGGTGCGCCCAGCAGGCGGCCAGCGACGTCTTCCCGACGCCCCCGGAACCGACGATCAGCCAGGTCGGCGCAGAAGGGTCGGCCAGCCAGGAGTCCAGTGCGGCCAAGCTGGTCTCGCGGTCGGTGAAGTGCGCGACGCGGGCGGGCAACTGCTTCGGCACCGGGGCCTCCGGAGCGGCCCGCTGGTGGAAGTGCACGTCGCCGTCGACCTTGCCCACCTGCACGACGTTGCGCGCGGTTCCGGCGAAGACGTTGCGGATCTCCTCGGCCATCCCGACCTCCGAAGCGAGTGTCCGAGGACGGTGTACCGCCTCCGGGCGCCTCGGCAGGGCGAAACCTCCCGGAAAGTCCGGAAGAACGGCCATCCGGAGCAGCCGCACTACCCGAATGCCCGGCCTGCGGGCAGTGGCGGGCGCGGTCCTTCGCCCCGCTCAGCGGAGGAGCCTCGCGTACGACCTCGGCGCTGCACTGCCGGATCAACGCGTCGATTCCCGCGTCGCCGACCGGCTCGGCCTCGACGACCCGTGCGGACGTGCGGGCCATGATCCTCGGACGTCCCGAGCGGATGCAGCGCTCGGTCACCGCTCGCGGAACGCGCGCAGCAGCTCGTCCGCGGCGAGGGAGGCGGTGAGCCCTCCCGCGCGCACCTCGGACTCGACGTCGTCGACGAGCTCCCGGACGGCGGGATGCGCGGCGAGCTCGGCCATCAGCTGGTCGCGCACCAGCGCCCAGGTCCACTCCACCTGCTGGCGGCTGCGCTTCTCGGCGAGCTCGCCGGACTCCGCCAGCGTCGCTCGGTGCTGCTCGACCTGCTCCCACAGCGCATCCAGGCCGCCGCCGGTGAGGCCGCTGCACGTCACCACCGGCGGCGTCCACGAGGCGCTGACCGGGGTGAGCAGCCGCAGCGCCGAGCGCAGCTCGCGCGCGGCCTTGCGCGCGTCCATCTCGTGCGGGCCGTCGGCCTTGTTCACCGCCACCAGGTCCGCGAGCTCCAGCACGCCCTTCTTGATGCCCTGCAGCTGGTCGCCGGTCCGCGCCAGCGTCAGCAGCAGGAAGCAGTCGACCATGCCGGCCACCGTGACCTCGGACTGCCCGACGCCGACGGTCTCCACCAGCACCACGTCGAACCCGGCGGCCTCCATCAGCACGACGGTCTCCCG
The DNA here is from genome assembly GCF_020176775.1 of Saccharopolyspora sp. 6M. Lineage (NCBI taxonomy): Bacteria > Bacillati > Actinomycetota > Actinomycetes > Pseudonocardiales > Pseudonocardiaceae > Saccharopolyspora > Saccharopolyspora sp. 6M. The sequence goes on along the minus strand of NZ_JAIUJZ010000104.1, from coordinate 14,186 downwards.
GGTGGCGCGGGCGACGCCGCCGAGCGTCCCCGCGGAGGGGGAGGGGCGCACGAACGCCGCCGGATCCGCCGCCAGCGCCGCCATCCGCGTCTTGTCGCCGAGGATGCTGCCGCCGGTCCGGGTCGAGGACGGGTCCACCGCCAGCACCGCCACCCGGTGCCCGGCGGCGGTCAGCGAGGTGCCGAGCGACTCGATGAACGTGGACTTGCCGACCCCGGGCACCCCGGTGATGCCCACCCGGTGCGCGCCACCGCTGTGCGGCAGCAGCTGGACCAGCAGCTCCTGGGCCTTGGCCCGGTGCGCCGGTTTGGTCGACTCGACCAGCGTGATGGCCTGCGCCAGCTTCGTGCGGGAGCCCCCCAGCACGCCCTCGGCGTAGTCCGCGACGTCGATCTCGCGCGGCATCAGTCGAGTTCGAGCCGGGTTCGGAGCTCTTCCAGCAGGCCGAGCGCCGCGTCCGCGATCACCGTGCCCGGCGGGAAGATCGCGCTCGCGCCCGCTTCGCGCAGCGCGTCGAAGTCCGCGGGCGGGATCACGCCACCGACGACGACCATGATGTCCTCGCGGCCCACCGCGGCGAGCTCGTCGCGCAGCGCGGGCACCAGCGTCAGGTGCCCGGCGGCCAGCGAGGACACCCCGACGATGTGCACGTCGGACTCGGCGGCCTGGCGCGCGACCTCGGCGGGGGTCTGGAACAGCGGGCCCACGTCCACGTCGAAGCCGACGTCGGCGAACGCGGAGGCGATCACCTTCTGGCCGCGGTCGTGGCCGTCCTGGCCCATCTTGGCGACCAGGATGCGGGGACGGCGGCCCTCGTCCTCGGCGAAGCGCTCGACGACCTCCAGCGCCCGCTCCAAGGACTTCGACGGTCCCGATTCCTCCCGGTACACCCCGGAGATCGTACGGATCTGGCCGGCGTGGCGGCCGAAGACCTTCTCCATCGCGTCGGAGATCTCGCCGACGGTCGCCTTCGCGCGCGCCGCGTCCACGGCGAGGGTGAGCAGGTTGTGGTCGAGGTCGTCGGGGCGCTCGTCGGACATCGCGGCCTCGGCGGCGCCGGTGAGGCGCCGCAGCGCGTCCTGGCAGGCGGCCTCGTCGCGCTCCTCCCGCAACCGGCGCAGCTTGTCCAGCTGCTCGGCGCGGACCTCGGCGTTGTCGACCTTGAGGACCTCGATCTGCTCGTCGCCGTCGAAGCGGTACTTGTTGATGCCGATCAGCGGCTGCCGCCCGGAGTCGATGCGCGCCTGGGTGCGCGCGGCGGCCTCCTCGACGCGCAGCTTCGGGATGCCCGCGTCGATGGCCTGCGCCATGCCACCGGCGTCCTCGACCTCGGTGATGTGCGCCCAGGCGCGTTCGGCGAGATCGGCGGTGAGTCGTTCGACGTAGTGGCTGCCGCCCCACGGGTCGATCACGCGGGTGGTGCCGGACTCCTGCTGCAGCAGCAGCTGGGTGTTGCGGGCGATGCGCGCGGAGAAGTCGGTGGGCAGCGCCAGCGCCTCGTCGAGGGCGTTGGTGTGCAGCGACTGGGTGTGCCCCTGGGTGGCGGCCATCGCCTCCACGCAGGTGCGCGCCACGTTGTTGTACACGTCCTGAGCGGTCAGCGACCAACCGGAGGTCTGCGAATGAGTGCGCAACGACAGGGATTTCGGGTTCTTCGCGCCGAACTCCTTCACCAGCTTCGCCCACAGCAACCGCGCCGCGCGCAGCTTCGCGACCTCCATCGCGAAGTTCATCCCGATGCCCCAGAAGAACGACAGCCGCGGGGCGAACGAGTCGATGTCCAGCCCGGCCTGCCGGCCCGCGCGCAGGTACTCCACGCCGTCCGCGAGGGTGTAGGCGAGCTCCAGGTCGGCCGTCGCTCCGGCCTCCTGGATGTGGTAGCCGGAGATGGAGATCGAGTTGAACTTCGGCATCCGCCGCGAGGTGTAGGCGAAGATGTCGGAGATGATCCGCATCGACGGCTGCGGCGGGTAGATGTAGGTGTTGCGGACCATGAACTCCTTGAGGATGTCGTTCTGGATGGTCCCCGCGAGCTGTTCCGGTGCCACGCCCTGCTCTTCGGCGGCGACGATGTAGAGCGCCATCACCGGCAGCACGGCGCCGTTCATCGTCATCGACACGCTCATCTCGTCCAGCGGGATCCCGTCGAACAGCTGGCGCATGTCGTAGATCGAGTCGATCGCCACCCCGGCCATGCCCACGTCACCCGACACCCGCGGGTGGTCGGAGTCGTAACCGCGGTGGGTGGCCAGGTCGAACGCCACCGACAGGCCCTTCTGCCCGGCGGCGAGGTTGCGGCGGTAGAACGCGTTCGACGCCGCGGCGGTGGAGAAACCGGCGTACTGGCGCACCGTCCACGGCTGGTTGACGTACATCGTCGGGTACGGGCCGCGCAGGAACGGTGCGATGCCCGGGTAGGTGCCGAGGAAGTCGAGGTCCTCGGTGTCGGCCGCGGTGTAGAGCGGCTTCACCCCGATGCCCTCGGGGGCCTCCCACACCAGCGCGTCGGATTCCTTGCCGGTGGCCGACAGGACCGCCGAGTTCCAGTTCGCGGCGGCCGCCGGCTCGGCGTCCCGGTCCAGCGGGATGTCGGCGAAGTTGGGGATGCTGTGGTTCATCACTCGACTCCCAACGTGCGGTGCGCCGCGCGCAGCACCTCGACGGCATCGCAGCCGGTGAACACCAGACCGTCCACTTCGGACGGTGGTCGCCCCGGCTTCCCGGCCAGCAGCACGGTCTGCGCGCCCGCTTCCTTGAGCGCTCGCGCGGTGTCGGCGGCGCGCTCGCCGTAGACCTTGTCGGCCGAGCACAGGCACGCCACCGGCGACGGGTTCTCGGCGTAGGCGGCGAGCACGTCCGAGGTGGTCTCGGTCGGGCCGGCTTCGACGGCGTCCAGCCCGCCCGCGGCGAACAGGTTCCGCGCGAACGAGGACCGCGCCGTGTAGGTGGCCAGCGGGCCGAGCGTGGCGAGGAAGACCCGGGGTCGTTGCGCGCAGGCGTCGGCGGCGTCGCGCAACGCCTCGAACTCCTCGGCGTAGCGCACCCGGGGCAGCCCGCCGCCCGGCGGAGCCGGGACCGGTGCGCGATGCAGCGGTTCCTCGCCGAGGTTCGGGAACTCGCTGACCCCGGTGATCGGTTCGCTGCGGTCGGCGATGGCGGCCCGGCGGCGGTCCCAGGTGGCGGCGAGCCGGTCGGCGACCAGCCCGGAGCACAGCGCGGCGGGCAGCCCACCGGCGGCTTCGATCTCCTGGAACCAGCGCCACGCGGCCCGCGCGAGCTCGTCGGTGAGCGCTTCCACGTACCAGGAGCCGCCCGCCGGATCGATGACCTGCGCCAGGTGCGACTCGTCGAGCAGCAGCGCCTGGGTGTTGCGGGCGACGCGGCGCGCGAACTCGTCGGGAGCGCCGATCGCGGCGTCGAAGGGCTGCACGGTGATGGCCTGCGCCCCGCCGACCCCGGCGGCGAAGGTGGCGATCGTGCTGCGCAGCATGTTCACCCACGGATCGCGGCGGGTCAGCATCGCCGAGGAGGTGACCGCGTGCTGGCGCTGGGCGCGGGCGGGCTCGGCGGCGCCGCAGCGGCGCGCCACCTGCTCCCACACCCGCCGCGCGGCGCGCAGCTTCGCGATGGTGAGGAACTGGTCGGCGGTCGCGGCGTAGCGGAACTCCAGCAGCCCGCAGGCGGTGTCGGCGTCCAGTCCCGCCTCGGTCAGCCAGCGCAGGTAGGTCACCCCGGCGGCCAGCGAGGCGCCGAGCTCTTCGCCGTCGGAGCCGCCCGCGTCGTGGTACGGCAGCGCGTCGACGGTGATCGCCTGCAACCCGGGGTGCTCCGCGGCGCAGCGCCGCGCGAGCTCCACCGCCTGCTCGGGGCCGGTCTCGCGACCGGTGCGGGCCTGCACGCCGAGCGGATCGGCGCCGAGGTTGCCGCGCAGCGCGCTGGGCGCCACGTCCTGCTCGGCGGCGAGCCGCAGCAGCTCGGCGGCCGCGGCCGGTGCCTCGTCCCCGGCGTCGAGGACCACGCCGATCATGTCCAGGTGCACGCCGTGCAGCGCGTCGCCGAGGTCGCCCACCGCGAGCCCGCCCGCGCCGAACCGCAGCAGCAGCGAGGTGACGCCGCCGTTGAGGTCGGCGAGGACCTCCCGGTTCACCGCCGTCGCGTCCGGGCCGCCGTGGGACTGGCGCACGTCCCAGCCCTCCGCCACCGACCCCTGCGGCCTGCTGCCGCGCACGAACGGCGCGAACCCGGGCACGCCCGCGGCCGGCAGGTCCGCGTCGGCGGAGTACAGCGGTCGCACCGTGAAGTCGTCGTACCCGGGGGAGTCCAGCAGCGCCGCGGCGTCGGCAGGCGACGGATCGTCCTGGCGGATGCGGCCGGTCCGGCGCAGGACCTTCTCCACCTGCTCCAGCCACTGCTCGTGGGTCGGCCGGGGGAATTCGCCGGCCAGGCTGAGCCCGGGCCGGGGGCTGCTCGTCGTCGAGAGCCGGTCAGTGGGCGCCATGACAGTCGATGGTAGGACTCCGCACCGGCCCGGAACGCCGCTTCTCCTGTGACCCACGTCCCAAGATTCCGCGGGGCGCACTGGCGCGCGCAGCGGCGTTCCGCGAGGTCAGCCGCCCGCCCCGCCGTCCGGGACGGGCTTCCGGCCGCCACGTGGGCGGGCTTCCGGTCGGCGCGTGCGGAGGGCTCGTGCTCGGTGCGCGGGGAGCGCCCGCGCGGCGCCTGTGCGCTGGGCCGGTCAGTGCCCGCTGAAGTGGTACTCCCAGCCCGCTTCCGGCGTGTACCGCAGCCGGTAGCAGGTCTCGATCTTGGGCCCGTCGTGCAGGTGGATGTGCCGGAGGAGTCTGCCGAGCACGGCTTCGGAGTCGCGCAGGTCCTGCGTTCGTCCGTCCAGCGGCCCACCCACGAACCGCACCATTCGCTCCGGCATGGCGACCAGTCTCGGTGATCCCCGCTGCTCCGATCCACCCCCGCGCCCCCGGTCATCACTCGGAAGAGTGAGCGCGGGCGGATCGGCCGACCCGGCGGGCGGAGCAGAGGTCTGTCGCGGCGCGCCGCCGCAGCGGACCCCGCTTGCGGCGCGTCGGAGCTGACCAGGGACGATCGGGGGTGCCATGAAGCTGACTGACCACCTCCCCGCCTCGCCCGAACCGGACGCGCTGCTCGACGCCTTCACCACCTGGACCACCGAGCAGGGCATCGAGCTCTACCCGGCGCAGGAAGAAGCGCTGATGGAGGTGGTGACCGGGGCGAACGTCATCCTCAGCACCCCCACCGGCTCCGGCAAGAGCCTCGTCGCCACCGGCGCGCACTTCACCGCCCTCGCCGAGGGCAAGCGCAGCTACTACACCGCGCCGATCAAGGCGCTGGTCTCGGAGAAGTTCTTCGCGCTGGTCGACGTCTTCGGTGCCGACAACGTCGGCATGATGACCGGTGACAGCAGCGTGAACGCGGACGCGCCGATCATCTGCTGCACCGCGGAGATCCTGGCGAACCTGGCGCTGCGCGACGGCGAGCAGGCCGAGCTCGGCCAGGTCGTGATGGACGAGTTCCACTTCTACGCGGAACCGGAGCGCGGCTGGGCGTGGCAGGTGCCGCTGCTGGAGCTGCCGCAGGCCCAGTTCGTGCTCATGTCGGCGACGCTCGGCGACGTCACCCGCTTCGAACGGGACCTCACCGCCCGCACCGGCCGTTCGACGGCGGTGGTGAGCTCGGCGGAGCGCCCGATCCCGTTGACCTTCCGCTACGCGCTGACGCCGCTGCACGAGACGATCGAGGAGCTGCTGGGCGGCAACCAGGCCCCGGTCTACGTCGTCTACTTCAACCAGGCGTCGGCGATGGAGCAGGCGCAGGGCCTGATGAGCGTGAACGTCGCCTCCCGCGAGCAGCGGAACAAGATCGCGGAGGCGATCGGCGACTTCCGGTTCACCGCGGGCTTCGGCAAGACGCTGTCCCGGCTGGTGCGCCACGGCATCGGCGTGCACCACGCGGGGATGCTGCCGAAGTACCGGCGGCTGGTGGAGCAGCTGGCGCAGGCGGGGCTGCTGAAGATCATCTGCGGGACGGACACGCTGGGCGTCGGCATCAACGTGCCGATCCGCACCGTGCTGCTGACCGGGCTCACCAAGTACGACGGGGTGCGCACCCGGCACCTGAAGGCGCGCGAGTTCCACCAGATCGCCGGGCGCGCGGGCCGCGCGGGCTACGACACCGCGGGCTACGTGGTGGTGCAGGCCCCGGAGCACGTGATCGAGAACGAGAAGGCGCTGGCGAAGGCGGGGGAGGACCCGAAGAAGCGGCGCAAGGTGGTGCGCAAGCAGGCGCCCGAGGGCTTCGTGTCGTGGAGCGAGAAGACCTTCGAGAAGCTGGTGGAGGCCGAGCCGGAGCCGCTGATCTCCAGCTTCCAGGTCAGCCACTCGATGCTGCTCAACGTGATCAACCGCCCCGGTGACGCGTTCGCGGCGATGAAGCACCTGCTCACCGAGAACCACGAGGACCGCCCGGCGCAGCGCAGGCACATCCTGCGCGCCATCGCGATCTACCGCGCGCTGCTGGCCGCGGACGTGGTGGAGCGGCTGGACGAGCCGGACGAGCTGGGCCGCCGGGTGCGGCTGACGGTGGACCTGCAGTTCGACTTCGCGCTGAACCAGCCGCTGTCGCCGTTCGCGCTGGCCGCGATCGAGCTGCTGGACGTGGAGTCGCCGAGCTACGCGCTGGACGTGCTCTCCGTCATCGAGTCCACTCTGGACAACCCGCGGCAGGTGCTGTCGGCGCAGCAGTTCAAGGCGCGCGGCGAGGCCGTGGCGCAGATGAAGGCCGACGGCATCGAGTACGACGAGCGGATGGAGCTGCTGGAGGACGTCACCTACCCGAAGCCGCTGCAGGACATGCTGGAAGCGGCCTACGAGATGTACCGCAAGGGGCATCCGTGGGTCGCCGAGCACGAGCTGTCGCCGAAGTCGGTGGCGCGGGACATGTTCGAGCGGGCGATGAACTTCGTCGAGTTCGTCAACCACTACGGCCTGGCCCGGTCCGAGGGGCTGGTGCTGCGCTACCTCGCGGACGTCTACAAGGCGCTGCGCCACACGGTGCCCGCGGACGCGAAGACCGAGGAGCTCACCGACCTGGTGGAGTGGCTCGGCGAGCTGGTCCGCCAGGTCGATTCGAGCCTGCTCGACGAGTGGGAGCGGCTGCGCAACCCGGGTGCCGAGATCACCGCCGAGCCGGCGGCGGCCGAGGCGGCCCCCGCCGGGATCACCCAGAACAAGCGGGCGTTCCGGGTGCAGGTGCGCAACGCGCTGTTCCGCCGCGTGGAGCTCGCCGCCCGCCGCTGGACCACCCCGCTCGGCGAGCTGGACCCCGAGTTCGGCGCCGAGGCGTGGGAAGAGGCGCTGGACGGCTACTTCGCCGAGTACGACGAGATCGGCACCGACGCCGACGCGCGCGGCCCGGCGATGCTGATGATCACCGAAGAGCCGGAGCGCTGGCTGGTGCGCCAGATCTTCGCCGACCCGGCGGGCGACCACGACTGGGGCATCAGCGCCGAGGTCGATCTGGCCGCCTCCGACGAGGAGGGCTCCGCGGTGATCCGCGTGCAGGCGGTCGACCAGCAGTAGCGCGCCGGTCCGCGGGTGCCATACGGTCGGGGGACGCGACCGAGAGGAATGCGATCATGCCGCAGACCGTGGTAGTGGGCATCGACGGCTCCGATGAATCCGGGCGCGCGCTGCGCTGGGCCGCCGACTACGTCACGAAGGTGGGCGGGCTGGTGCACGCCATCGCCGTCTGGCACCAGCCGGTGCAGTTCGGCTACCGGCTGCCCACTCCGGACTCCGAACTGGAGGCGCGGGCCCGCGAGCTGCTGGACGGCACGACGGAGGCGGTGCAGCGGGAGTTCCCGGACGTCGACATCCGGCCCCGGCTGATCCGCGGGCACGTGGTCGACGAGCTGGTGGGGTTGTCGCCGCAGGCGGACATGATGGTGCTGGGCAACAAGGGCCACGGCGCGTTCACCGGCATGATGGTGGGTTCGGTGGCGCTGAAGCTGGTGCACCACGCCCGCTGCCCGGTGCTGGTGGTCCGCTGAACTCCTTCCCGGGCTTGCTGCTCAGCGGTTCCGCCGCTGACAGGACGAAGTGCGAACGCGAGCGGCCCGCTTCCCGTGGGGGAGGCGGGCCGCTCGGTGCGTGCGGGGCTCACTTCTCGCGGAAGGCGGTGATCATGCAGCCGAGCTCGGCGAAGCGTTCCCCGAGGCCGGGCAGCGCGCGTCCGTAGCCGGCGGTGATCTCGTTGGTGGGTTCGCGCCGCACGTTCCAGCCGCGCCCGGCCAGCACCTCGCCGGGGTCGGGGCGCTCGTCGGTGCTGAACAGGGCCTGCAGGTCCATGCCCCATTCGAGGGCGAGGTTCCGGAGCTCGTCGCTGACGTACTCCTCGCGCGGTCCGGTCATGTGCTCGATGGAGATCCTGCTGCCGGGGGCGGAGAACCGGTCGATGATGGCCAGCAGCTGCGCTTCCGCCTCGGCGGGCAGGTAGGGCAGGAGTCCTTCGGCGAGCCACGCGGTGGGCAGCGAGGCGTCGAACCCGGCGGTTTCGAGGGCGCTCGCCCAGTCGTCGCGCAGGTCCACCGGCACGACCCGCCGGTCGCTGCCGGGCTGCGCGCCGATCCGGTCCAGCGTCTCGTCCTTGAACTGCAGCACCTTCGGCTGGTCGATCTCGAAGACCCGCAGGCCTTCGGGCCAGTTGAGCCGGAACGCGCGAGTGTCGAGCCCGGACGCGAGGATCACCGCCTGCTGCACCCCGCCCGCGGCGGCGCGCAGGAAGTACTCGTCGAAGAACCGGGTCCGCACGCCGAGGTAGCCGGACATGGTCTCCAGCATCTCGGCGGAGGAGTTCTCCATCTCGGCGAGCGCCGGGGATCGGGCGGCGGCGACCAGGCCCTCGGCGTAGGGGTCGTTGATCAGCCGGTCGTCCCGGTGGGATTCGATCGCGCGTGCGGCCGCCACGGCGAGGGCGGTCATCCCGACGCCGGAGACGATGTCCCATTGCTCGTGGGTACTGGTCACGTGAGCACCTTCCGTCGGCTTCGACCTGCTTCGCAAGGCTAACGTTAAGGTTGCGCCATGCAACTATGTGTGAGCTGGTCGGCCTTCGCTCATTTCGGACGAACGGCGTAGCCCGGCCGCCGGGGCCGGTGGTTCGGCGCTGGTCGGGCGAGGTGCGCGGCGCGAAGGGCGCGGTCCGCGCGCGGCAGCGCGAGATCACCCGTTCGGCCCAGCGGTGCGAGGGCCGTCCGCACCGCCGGGCCGGACGATCAGTCCTGCTGCTCGTCCTGTTCGCGGCGCTGGTCCTCCGCGCGCTGCTCGTCCTCGCTGGGCGACCGGTCCTCGTCGCGGGCGTCGTCGTCCTGCCGCGACCCGTCCTGCTCGTCCCGATCGGTCCTCGCGCGCCGCCCGTCCGAGCCGCCGTCCTCGTCCTCCGCGCGCCGCTCGTTGCGCCGCTGCTCCTCGCGGTAGCCGTAGGCGGCCTGCCGGACCGCGGCGTCGGTCTCCAGGCTGGATCCCAAGGCACCCGCGATCACGCCCATCGTGGTGAACCCCCACGCCAGCGCCAGGTACCGGGTGAAGTCGGCCTCGTGCCCCAGACTGCTCGCCAGCAGCTCCGGCGGGACCACGAACAGCGCCACCAGCAGGTTGATCACGAACAGCCCGGCGTACATGCAGCCGACGCCGATGGTCAGCGTCGCCACCGTCGAGATGTTGTAGAGCAGCACCTGCTCCCGGTCCCGTGCGCTGTCCCGGCGCCGCTTCTCCCACAACCCGTGCGCGGCGATCAGCCAGCCCACCAGGATCACCACCGACCCGAGCGCGGCGAGCACCTGGCGCCCGGCGCCGAGCATGTCGCCGATCTGCCAGATCGTGCTCGACGACAACCCGAACGCGCTCGTGGCCACCGCCGCGGCCAGCGCGTTGCGCAGCCCGAACACCAGCCGCCACGGCTGGTTCGTGCGCACCATGCCGCTGAGCAGCCGGAGCCTGCCGCGGCTGCGGGTGGCGGTGTAGCGGACGTCGACCTCGCCGTCGTCGGAGCCCTGCTCGCTGGTGCGGCGGATGGGCGCGACCGCTTCGGTGAGCTTGCTGTCCAGCCCGTAGCGGTGGTCGGCGCCGCCGTCGCGACCGGTCAGCTCGTCGACGAGCTGCAGCACCACCTGGCGGGACCGCCGGTACGGCTGGGTGCCGCCCAGCGCGGGCAGCGAGACCACCGCGACCCGGCCGTCGAGGTTCGCGTCGGCGACCACCGGCCGCCGGTTCACCCGCACCGGCAGGTCGGTGAGGGTGATCGCGTAGTCCCAGTCCCGTTCCCGCAGCCGGTCGGCGGTGGCGCGCAGGATGTCGCGGGTGCTGTGCTCGCCGGCGGTCACCGGGTCCACGTCCACTTCGACCGTCCACTCGCGGTCGTCGCCGAGGTGCTCCGGCAACTCGTCCGCGAGGTGTCGCGCCACCTGCTCCGGCAGGTCCGGATCGGTGATCAGCCCCAGCTTCACCTGCCCGGATCGGCAGGCATCCGTTCGCCGGGTTCCGCCCGCGTCGTCCATCTGCTCCCGCACCTTCGCGTCGTCACTGATCATCCCCACCGGTTATCCGCTCGCCGGAAGACCAAACCCGTCACCGGCCTCGTGTCCGAACGGTCACGGAGCGTCGGGAGTGGCAGGTAGGCTCCGGCTTCGAGACGATCACCGGCCCGGGGGTGGCGATGAGCGAACCAGTCTGGTCGAACAACAGCAACAGCGCTCCGGTGCACGGCAACGTCGTGCAGGCCGGCCGGGTCGAGCGGCTCATCGTGCAGTCGCGCGACGGCGCCGAGCTCCCGGTGCCGCGGACGTTGCCGCGCGACCCGCGCCACCACGGGTTCCGGAACAGGGTGGTGGAGCTGGCCGAACTGGACCGGTTGCGGGGGCTCGCGAACGACGAGCAGCGCCCGCTGACGGTCGTGCTCCCCGGGATGCCCGGTGTCGGCAAGACGATGACGGCGCTGCGCTGGGCGCACCAGGTGCAGGACGAGTTCTCGGACGGGGTGCTGGTGGCCGATTTGGGCGGCGCCTCGCCGACCGGACCGGCGAGACCGTTCGACGTGCTCGGCGCCTTCCTGCGCGATCTCGGCGTCACCGAGGTCGGCGCGCTCATCACGGAGCGCGAACGCGTGAACCTGTTCCACACGCTCACCGCGCACCGCGAGCTGCTGATCGTGCTCGACGATGCCGCGACCTCGCGCCAGGTGAAGGCGCTGCTGCCGCCTTCCCCGCGCAGCTGCGTGGTCGTCACGACCCGGTACGCGCTGGATCTGCTGGGCGACGGCGGCGTGGAGCACGTCCCCGTGGAGCCCTTCGACTTGGACGACGCCCTGGCCCTGGTGTCGGAGGCGGCCGGGACGCCGGAGACCCCGCTGGATCCGGCCGCGCTGCGCAAGCTGGCCGAGGCGTGCGGTCGGCTTCCGCTGGCGCTGCGCGTCGCGGGTGCTCGGTTGCGCGGGCGGTCGTCGATCGAGTCCTTCGTGGACCGGGTCGTCGAGGGCTCCGGACTGCTGACCCACCTGCACTTCGATGGCGAGCGGCTCGTGCACGGCGTGTTCGAGGTCTGCTACCGGGAGCTGCCGCCCGCCGAGGCCCGCGCGTACCGGTTCCTGGGACTGCACCCCGGCCCGGAGTTCAGCGTCGCGGCGGTGGCCGCGCTGCTCGGCACCTCGGAGTTCGAGGCGGAAGAGGTGTTGGCGGAACTGCGCCGGGTCGGTCTCCTCGGCGTGACCGGTGACCGGTACCGGATCCACCCGCTGCTGCAGCGGCACGCGGAGGACGCCGGGCGCGATGCGGACACCGTCGCCGACCAGGCGGCGGCGCTGACGAGGCTCGTCGAGCACTACCACTCGTTCGCGATGGCCCGGGACGTCGTGCTGAGCTCCCGCCGCCGCCTCAGCACGCGGTACGACTCCGTGTCCGCCGCGCACACCGGGCCGAAGGCGCGGCGGAAGGCGCTGGACGACCTGGACACCGAGCGGCTCAACCTGCTCGCCGCAGTGCGGGTCGCCGAATCCCTCGGCCTCCACGACCGGGTCTGGCAGCTCTGCGAGAGCCTGTTCACCTACCAGTTCGACCGAGACCTGTTCGGTGACCTGCTCGACGCGCACCTGGCGGGCATCCGCGCCGCCGAAGCCCTCGGCGATGCCGCGGTGCTGGCTCGAATGGTCTCGCAGTACGGTTCCGGCTTGTTCGCCGCGCACGACGACGCCGAAGCCCGCGTCCAGTTCGAACGGGCCCGCCGCATCGCCGTCGCGTGCGGGGACGCGCTCGCGGAGCAGAGCGCCACCGAGTGGACCGGGTTCGTGCACGAGCGCGCGGGCGCCCCCGAGGCGGCGCTGGAGTGCTTCGAGCGTTCCCGGGCCATCATCCGCTCCCGGTTCGCCCCGGAGCACCGGCCGCGTCCGCTCGCGTTGTACGGGCTGAACGCCGGTCGGGTCCTGGTCTCGGTGGGGCGGTACGACGAGGCGCGCCCCGAGCTGCTGGCCGCCGCGGAGGTCTTCCGGACGAACGGTGAACGCGGCAACCTGGCGAAGGTCGAACTGCCGCTGGCCGAGCTGGAACTGCGCACCGGCGGCGCCGATGCGTTGCCGCGCTTGGAACGGGTGCTGGCCGTCTTCGCGGAACTCCGCATGCGGTCCTGGCAGGTAACGGCGCTGGAACTGCTCGCCGAAGCCCTGGATGGGGCGGGGGACGCCGAGAAGGCACTGCTCCGACGGCAGGAAGCGAGGGATCTCGCGATGGTGCTGGGACGGCAGCGGGCCGCCGCGGGGTCGGATCAGGACAGCTGAACGCGGACCCCGTTCACCGAGGTCTCCGGCCCGAGCTCGTCGATGCTCCTGCCTGCGGCGAGCCAGCCGTGCACCGCGGCGGCGAAGCACATCGGCCGGCCCGCGCCCGGGACCCGCGGGCTGATCCGCGCCGTGCGGCCGGAGCGGGTCCGCACCAGGCACGCGTCGCCCTGCACCGCTGCGGCCAGCAGCGATCCGGGACGTGCGTCGAGCGCGTCCCGGAGCCAGTCGTGCACGTGCTCGCCCCAGTCGCCCGTGGTGAGCACCAGCACGTCGGCGGCTTCGCGCAAGCTCCGCCCGGGATGTTCGGCCGCGACCACCAACGCCCCGTCGGCCGTGGTGCGTGGCAGATCCACGGGATGCCGGACCACCCGCAGACCGCCGTCGGGTTCGACCTCGGTGCGGGCGCGGCTCGCGGTCGGCAGGCAGGCCGCGGGTGCGGGGAGACCGCTGAGGTCGTCCGGCGGCACCGGTGGTTCCTCCTCGGGCTCGGGCAGCTCCAGCAGCTCGTAGCAGACCCGCCGCACCGCTCCGGCCGCCTCACCCGGGCGCGAGGTGAGCCGTCCGCCCAGGTCGGTGAACGAGGCGGCGGCCCGTTCGGCCGCAGCCAGCCGAGGGCCGATCGGCTCGTGCTCGGCCAGCCGCGGAGCGCGGGCACCGACGACGTCCACCAGCGAGCCCGGCGCGACCTCGCGGGCCGGGAATGAACCGAGCAGGGTGGGGATGCCGAGAACGGCGCCGTACGTGGTGACGGAGCCATGATCACCGATCAGGTAATCGGAGGCGATCAGCGTCGCGCGCCAACCGAATTCCGGTGGGACCAGCACGAGTCCCGCCCGCAGGTGCCGTGCGAGCAAGCGGTGCACTTCGCTCCGGCCGTGCCCGTACCAGATGTTCGGGTGCAGGATGGCGGCGAACCGGTGTTCGTCGGAGGGGAATTCGTCCAACACCCGGGAGAAGACGTCGGGAACTCTTCCCAGCAGCGATTCCGACCACCACGTCGAACTGATCGTGATGAGCGTCCGATCATCGGCGCCCAGTGCCCGCCGGTAGGCGGGGCGCCAGGGGAGGCTGGTCAGCAGTCGGTCGTAGCAGGCGTCACCGGCTACGACCGCGGTGCCGAGCGCTTCCGGGACCGCTGCCGCGAGTTGTGCGCGCTGGTCCTCGTGCGACATGACCAGGGCGGAGGCGATGGGGCGGCCTTCGTAGAGCACCCATTGCGGATCCAGCCCGAAAGCGACGCGCCGGTTCTCCGGTTCTCCGGTTCTCCGGTTCTCCGGTTCTCCGGTTCTCCGGTTCTCCGGTTCTCCGGTTCTCCGGTTCTCCGGTTC
>NZ_JAIUJZ010000103.1:0-3503 GCF_020176775.1 Saccharopolyspora sp. 6M | reverse complement strand
TCCGGGAAAGCACTTTAGTGTAGCGAATCCCGTGCGGAATCGAGACGATGGGTGCGTCGATCTCGACGAGGCCGCCGAGGTTCGCCGCGAGGGCGAGGTCGAACCGGGTCAGCAGCGCTTGTTCCCAGCTGATGAGCGGGATGCCGCGTTCGGCGAGCATGCGGTGCAGCCCGTCGGGGAACGGATCGGAACCGTTCCACGTGTAGCTGAGCTGCACCCGGAAATCGCCTTCGAACACCGGCAGCACGTCCAGCAGCCGGGTCATCGCGGTGACGTTGTGCACGACGACGAGCACGTTCTTGCGCGGTGTCACGGTGCGCCACCGCGCCGCGTGCCTGCCGATGGTGCGGGACAGCCCGTCGCTCACCCCGTCCTCCGTTCCTCTGCCCCGACACCGTAACCGTTGGCGCGCAGGAACCGGATCACCGCGAGCCGGTGGTCGAAGTGGACGGTCGCGGCCATCGCGGCGCGGCGCATCCGGGCGCGGGCGGCGGGAGTCAGTTCGAGCGCCCGGGTGAGCGCGGCGGCGAGCGAGGCGGGATCGGCCGGTTCGGCGCTGAACCCGGTGTGCCCATCGGTGATCTGCTCGGCCAGCCCGCCGGCTCGGGTAGCGACGACGGGAGCCGCGCCCGCGGCGTGCGCTTCCAGCGGGATGCGGCCGAAGGGTTCGCTGCGCGAGGGCACGATCACCCCGCGCAGCTCCGGGCGGGTGAGCAGCGAGCGGATCCGCGGGTCGAAGTCGCCCAGGAAGACCGCGGGTACGCCGGTGGCGCGCAGCTCGGCCACCAGCCGCTGCTGGAAGCGGGTCCGGCCGGGGCCCTCGCTCACCGCGGCGAGCACCAGCGCGGGCGGGCGGCGCCGCCGCACCAGGGCGAGCGCGGCGATCAGGTCCTGGAACCCCTTGTACGGTTCGGCCCTGCCGAACGACAGCAGGAAGCCGTTCCGCAGGTTCGGATTTCCCAGCACGACGCGGTCCGCTCCGGGCGGGAGGAGTTCGGCGGCGGGGCTGGGCCGGTCGGCGTCGGTGAGCCCGTCGGGCAACGCCACCAGCGCGGCGGGCGGAACGCGGTAGTCGGTGCGCAGGTGCTCGGCCATGAACCGGGAGATCCAGCCGATCCGGGCGCCTCGCCGAACGGCGCTGAGCAGGCAGTGGCGTTCCCAGCGCGTCCGGGCGAGGTCCTGCGGCTGGTGCAGCATTCCGGTGGACCGCGGCACCAGCACCAGGCGCACCTGTTCCGGCGCGGTCTCGGTGAGGCCGAAGAACGGCACGTCGAACGCGATGCACAGGCAGCTCTCCCCGCGGCGTCCCACCTGGTCGCGGAGCACCTGACCGGCGGCCGCTGCCAGCGCCCGGAAGTTCGCCACCCCGCCGAAGCGGTCGGTGCCGGAGGTGCCGTTGTCGAGCGGATGCACCTCGGCGCGGGCGAGGACACCGGCCAGGTCCTGGGGTTCGTGCTCCCGGTGCTCCGGGCTGTCCGGTGCGAGCCGGACGGGGAGCAGCAGCAGGCGCACGTCCGCGGGCAGCACTTCGGCCAGCACGCGCAGGAACGCGCGGTTGGCGGCACCGGCTCCCGTCCCGTGCCCGTAGTAGCCGTCGTGGATCAGGACGGCCACGGTGGAAGCCGGTGCACTGGTGATCACCCGGTCATCGTGTCAGCGCCAGGCGCCCGACCGCAGCAGGCGGAGACCGTTGAGCCCGACGAGGACGGTCGAACCCTCGTGCCCGGCGACGCCCAGCGGCAGCGGCAGGTTCCCGGCGAGGTCCCACACCACGAGGACGGTGATGAAGGCGCCCGCGATGACCAGGTTCTGCCGCACCAGGCGCCGCGCTCGCCGGGACAGGTCGACGAGCTTGCCGACGGCCGCGAGCTCGTCGCGCACGACCACGACGTCGGCGGTCTCCAGGGTGAGGTCGGCGCCGGCCCGGCCCATCGCGACCCCGGTGTGCGCGGCGGCCAGCGCGGGCGCGTCGTTGACGCCGTCGCCGAGCATCAGGGTGCGGTCACCGAGTTCGGCCACCGCGGCGACCTTCTGCTCCGGCAGCAGCCCGGCCCGCACCTCGCGCAGGCCCGCTTCGGCCGCGACGCGGCGCGCGGCCGGTTCGTGGTCCCCGGTGAGCAGCACGGGTTCGGTTCCGGTCAGCTCGCGCAGCGCGGCGACGGCCTCGGCCGCGTCGGAGCGGAGCCGGTCGCTGAGCCCGAGCACCCCGGCGCGGTCCCCGTCCACGGACACCACCACGGCGGTGCGGCCACCGGCTTCGACCTCGCCGACCGGGCCGGTGCGGTCGGCGGGGCGGGCGACCTCGACGCGCCTGCCGTCCACGGTGGCCGCCACGCCGTGGCCGGGGGTGGCGTGGAAACCGGTGGCGGCGGGGACGGCGAGCCCGTGGTCGCGCGCGGCGGCGACGACGGCGCGGCCGAGCGGGTGCTCGCTGAACCGCTCCGCGCCCGCGGCCGCGGCGAGCAGCTCGTCCGCGGAGCGGCCGGGCTCGACGCGGATCTCGGTGACCCGCGGGGTGCCCTCGGTGAGCGTGCCGGTCTTGTCCAGCGCGACGCGTCGCACGTCGGCGAGCCGCTCCAGCACCACCGCGGACTTCACCAGCACGCCGCGCCGCCCGGCGTTGGCGATCGCGGACAGCAGCGGCGGCATCGTCGCCAGCACCACCGCGCACGGCGAGGCGACGATCATGAAGGTCATGGCGCGCAGCAGCGCGTCGGTCGGCGTCGAGCCGAACAGCAGCGGGACGCCGAACACGGCGAGCGTCGCCAGCACGACGCCGACCGAGTAGCGCTGCTCGACCTTCTCGACGAGCAGCTGGGTCGGTGCCTTCGCCTCGCTCGCCTCGGCGACCAGCGCCACGATGCGGGCGATCACCGACTCGGCGGAGTCCCGGGCGACGCGGACCCGCAGCGCGCCGGATCCGTTGAGGGTTCCGGCGAACACCTCGGACCCGGGGGACTTCGCGGCGGGCACCGGTTCGCCGGTGATGGTGGCCTCGTCGACCTCGCTGCCGCCGTCGAGGACCTCGCCGTCGGCGCCGATGCGCTCACCGGGGCGCACCACGATCTCGTCGCCGACGAGCAGGCCGGCGGCGGGCACCCGCTCCTCGGCGCCGTCGCGCACCCGCACCGCGGTGTCCGGGGCGAGGTCGAGCAGCCCGCGCACGGAGTCCTCGGTGCGGGCGGTCGCGTACGCCTCCAGCGCGCCCGAGGTCGCGAAGATGACGATGAGCAGCCCGCCGTCGCGCACCTGTCCGATGGCGGCGGCGCCGATCGCCGCGACGATCATCAGCAGGTCCACGTCCAGCGTGCGCTCGCGCAGCGCCTGGAGACCGGCCCAGGCGGGTTCCCAGCCGCCGGTGGCGTAGCAGATCAGGTACGGCACCCACATCGCCCACCACGGGCCGCCGCCCAGGTCCACGGCGAGGCCGCGCAGGAACGCGACCAGCGAGGCCGCGGCTCAGCGGGCTTCGGGGAGGGCGAACGGGCTCCGGCGCCGGGACG
>NZ_JAIUJZ010000102.1:0-1544 GCF_020176775.1 Saccharopolyspora sp. 6M | reverse complement strand
GCGGCGAAGCCGCTGAGCAGCGACCACCAGAGCAACGGGACCACCCGCGGGTTCTCAGCGGCCTTCTCGCGAGGACAGCTTTTTCGCATGTGGCGGAGCCACCTGCGAAAAAGATCCCGCAGCGAGAAGGCCGCTGAGGTTCCGCCACCCCACCCCCGCGCAACAGGGGAACGGGCAATTACCCGCTCAGAGGGCGGACAGGAGGTCTTCCACCAGGTCGTCGGGGTCCTCGATGCCGACGGACAACCGGACCAGCTCCGCGGGCACCTGCAGCACCGAACCGGCGGTGCTCGCGTGCGTCATCTTGCCGGGGTGCTCGATCAGCGACTCGACGCCGCCGAGCGACTCGGCGAGGGTGAACAACCGGGTCTTCGCGCATACCTCCAGCGCGGCCTGCTCGCCGTCCACGTGGGTGAACGAGATCATGCCGCCGAAGCCGTGCATCTGCTTGGCCGCGACCTCGTGGCCCGGGTGCTCGGGCAGGCCCGGGTAGTAGACCTTCGAGACCTTCGGGTGCTCGCGCAGCGCGGCGGCGATGCGCCCGGCGTTCGCGCTGTGCCGGTCCATCCGGGCCGCGAGCGTCTTCACCCCGCGCAGCGTCAGCCACGCGTCGAACGGACCCGGCACCGCACCGGCGGTGTTCTGCAGGAACGCCACCGAGCTCGCCAGCTCGTCGTCGGAGGTGAGCACCGCGCCTCCGACCACGTCGGAGTGGCCGCCGAGGTACTTGGTGGTGGAGTGCACCACCACGTCCGCGCCCAGCTCCAGCGGGCGCTGCAGGTACGGCGAGGCGAAGGTGTTGTCCACCACGAGCTTCACCCCGGCGTCCCGCGCGACCTGGGCCAACGCGGCGATGTCGGCGATGGTCAGCAGCGGGTTCGTGGGCGTCTCGACCCACAGCACCTTCGTCTCGGGCCGGACCGCCGCGCGCACCGCGTCCACGTCGGACACCGGCACCGGCGTGTACTGCACGCCCCACTCGGTGAGGACCTTGTCGATCAGCCGGAACGTGCCGCCGTAGGCGTCGTCCGGGATGATCACGTGGTCGCCGGGGCGCAGCGCGCCGCGCAGCACCGCGTCCGTGGCCGCCATCCCCGAGGAGAACGCCCTGCCGTGCTTGGCGCCCTCCAGCTCCGCGAGGCACTGCTCCAGCGCGGTGCGGGTGGGGTTGCCGGTGCGCGAGTACTCGTACCCGGCGCGCATCCCGCCCACGCCGTCCTGGGCGTAGGTCGAGGTCGCGTGGATGGGCACGATCACCGAACCGGTCGTCGGATCGGGTTGCTGTCCCGCGTGAATCGCGCGGGTGGCGAAGCCATCACTCATGCACCGCAGCGTACGGACCACACGGGCATCCGCCGTTCGGCAGGTGGCCGTCCCACTGGTGCCCGCGCACGACGACGGGCCCCCCCCCGGGGGGGGGGGGGGGGGGGGGGGGGGGGGGGGGGGGGGGCCCCCGGCGGGGGGGGGGGCCCCGGGCCCCCCGGGGGGCCCGCCCGGGGCGTCGCGGCCCCGCCCGCGGATCGCTGCGGCGCCGGACCAGCACC
>NZ_JAIUJZ010000101.1:0-43363 GCF_020176775.1 Saccharopolyspora sp. 6M | reverse complement strand
GGGGCGCGGGGGGGGGCCCCGCGGGCCCCCCCCCCGCCGCCCCGCCCCCCCCGGGGGGGGGGGGGGGGGCCCCCCCCGCGGCTGGATCAGCGGATCACCACTGCGGGGGCTGCTGCCCCGGCTGCTGCGGGTACCCACCGGGCTGCTGCCCGTACTGCGGGGGCTGGCCGTACGGGGGCTGTCCGGGCTGCGGCTGGCCGTAGGGCTGGCCGTACTGCGGCGGCTGGCCGTACGGCTGCTGGCCCGGCTGCGGCTGGCCGTACTGGGGCTGGCCGTACGGCTGGCCCGGCTGCGGCTGCCCCGGCTGGCCGTACGGGTTCGGCTGCCCGAACTGCTGGCCGGGCTGGCCGTAGGGGTTCGGCTGGCCGTACGGGGGCTGGCCCGGCTGCGGCTGCCCGGGCTGGCCGAACTGCGGCTGGGCCGCGTACGGCTGTCCGGCGAAACCGGGCTGCGGGCCGCCCTCGGCGGCGGGCGCGGCGGCGATCCACTCGCGGGTGGCGGGCAGCACCGCCAGCACAGCAATGGCGATCGGGATGATCGCGCCGAAGATGTAGCCGATGAGCAGTGGCACGGTCGTGGCGAAAGCGATCGCGGTGATCAACGAGATCAACGCGGTGAGACCCGCTCCACCTGCGGTCAAGTACGGCCCGAGCTGCTGGCGCAGGATCAGGAACACACCGCCGACCGTCATCACGATCACGCCGAGGAGGCTCAGCAGCGCCAATCCGCCCGGGAACCCGATCCCTGGGATGAACATCCCGATGAGGGAGAAGAGCACGTTGAGCCCACCGAGGACGGCGGCCACCCAGCCGGTGACCTTGGCGAGCATGCCGTTCCCCGCCCCCGGCTGCCCGTAGCCACCCGGCCCGGCCTGCGGCGGCGGTGCGCCGAAGCCGGCCTGCGGCGCCGGGAACCCGCCACCGGGAGTACCGGCCTGCGGGGGCTGCTGCGGGAAGCCACCGGGCTGGCTCTGCGTGCCCGGCTGGCTGTACATCGGCTGCGGGGGCTGAGCCGACGGCGGCACCATCTGGGTAGCGGCCTCGCCGCCCTGCCCGGCGAGTCCCGGCTGCTCGTACATCGGCTGCGCGGGCTGCATCGACGGTGGCACGACCTGGGTGGAGTCCCCACCGGTCTGCTGCGGGCGCACCACCTGCGTGGCGTGCGCGGACGGCTGGTCCGCGGCCTGCTCCGTCTGCGCGGGGCGGACGACCTGAGTGGCGTCCGCGCCGGAGGACTGGTCGGTGGCCGGGGTCTGCGGGTCCAGCTGGGAACCGATCTTCGACTCGGCGGCCTGGGCCTCCGAGTCCGGTCCCTGCGGTTGCTGTCCCTGCTGACCGCCGTCCGGCGGCTGCGGAGAGCTCATCGGGTTTCCTGACCCCCTTGGGCGTGGAACGTGGATCTGCGGAGCGTGTTGATCGTGCACACGCTATCCGATGTGTCGCAGCGTAGCGGCCGTTCGTGACCAGAAGTCAACGTCCGGCGATGAAGGCGAGGACGTCCTGGCGCGTGACGACACCGGCCGGTTTGCCGCCGATGAGCACCATCGCCCCGTCCGCGTCGGTCAGCGCCGCCATCGCAGCGCTGACCTCCTCGCCTGCGCCGATGGTGGGCAGCGGCGGGGACATGTGCTGTTCGATGCGGTCGGCGAGCTGCGCGCGGCCGGCGAACAGCGCGTCCAGCAGGTCCCGTTCGTTCACCGCTCCGGCGATCTCGGCGACCATGACCGGCGGTTCCGCGTTGACGACCGGCATCTGGGACACGCCGAACTCGCGCAGGATCGCCACCGCCTCGGCGACGGTCTCGTTCGGGTGAACGTGGACGAGTTCGGGGAGGGTGCCGTCCTTGCGCAGCAGCACGTCCTTGATGGCGCCGCCCGCGTGGTCCGGGGACAGGAAACCGTACTTCGCCATCCACGAGTCGTTGAAGACCTTGCCCAGGTAGCCGCGGCCGCCGTCGGGCAGCAGCACCACGACCACGTCGTCCGGCCCGGTGCTCTCGGCGACGCGCAGCGCGGCGGCCGCCGCCATCCCGCAGGAACCGCCGACCAGCAGCGCCTCCTCCCGGGCGAGGGCGCGGGTCATGGTGAACGAGTCGGCGTCCGAGACGGGCACGATCTCGTCGCAGATGTTCCGGTCGTAGGTCGTCGGCCAGAAGTCCTCGCCGACGCCTTCCACGAGGTACGGCCGCCCGCCGCCTCCGGAGTACACGGAACCCTCCGGGTCCGCCCCGATGATCTTGACCTTGCCGCCGGAGACCTCCTTGAGGTACCGACCGATGCCGGAGATGGTGCCGCCGGTGCCGATGCCCGCCACGAAGTGCGTGATCCGGCCCTCGGTCTGCCGCCAGATCTCCGGGCCGGTGCTCGCGTAGTGCGACTCCGGGTTCGCGGGGTTGGCGTACTGGTTCGGCTTCCACGCGCCGTCGATCTCGGTGACCAGCCGGTCCGAGACGCTGTAGTACGACTCGGCGTGCTCCGGCGGCACCGCGGTCGGGCACACCACGACCTCGGCGCCGTAGGCCTCCAGCACGGCCCGCTTGTCCTCGCTGACCTTGTCCGGGCAGACGAACACGCAGCGGTAGCCCTTGCGCTGGGCCACCATCGCCAAGCCCACGCCGGTGTTGCCGGAGGTCGGCTCGACGATGGTGCCGCCCGGCTTCAGCTCGCCGGACTCCTCCGCCGCCTCCACCATGCGCAGCGCGATGCGGTCCTTGACGCTGCCGCCGGGGTTCAGGTATTCGACCTTCGCCAGCACCGGCGTCGAAGCCGATCCCGCCAGCGAGTTCAACCGCACCAGCGGGGTGTTGCCGACGAGGTCGATCACGTGCTCGACGTAGTCCACAGCGAGTCCCTTTCGCTCTCCGCGACGTTGTGCGGCTGAGCCTAAGCGGCGGTTTCCCGGCTCGTGGCGCACGGGTGGTCCCTGGGCGCGCCGCCCGGATCGCCCGAAGCGGCGGCCCGGTGGGAACGTTTTCCCGGCTGAGGGCGTATTCATGTACAGGACGAGAATTCGCGGAGCGTCGGTGTGGCGCGAGGAGGAGCGGGCATGGTCGGAACGCGGATGCTGCGGCTGGCACTGGTGGCGGCGGGAGCCGTCGGCGGGGTGTCCGGCGCCGCGTACGGCCTGCTCAACGGGCAGTCCTGGTACGCGCGCCGCGCGATCGGCGAGCCGACCGGGGTGCCGTTTCGCGCCGACGGGGTGCACCTGCCGGACGGCACCGGCCCTGTCGCCGCCTCCCCCACCGGTGAGTCCCCGCTCCTGTTCGCGGTGCTCGGGGACTCCTCGGCCGCCGGGCTCGGCGTGGACGCCCCC
This sequence comes from Saccharopolyspora sp. 6M, assembly GCF_020176775.1. Lineage (NCBI taxonomy): Bacteria > Bacillati > Actinomycetota > Actinomycetes > Pseudonocardiales > Pseudonocardiaceae > Saccharopolyspora > Saccharopolyspora sp. 6M. The sequence continues at coordinate 40,052 of NZ_JAIUJZ010000101.1, read as the reverse complement.
GACGAGCTGCCCGGGGTGCGCATCGCCCGCGGCGTCGCCGCCGAACTGGAGAACCCCGTCGAGCTGACCACCTACGCCATCGTGGGCTCCACCTCGCGGGACCTGGCCGCGCAGGTCGAGGCATCGCTCGTGGTGCCACCGCGGCTCGCCCTGATCATCATCGGCGCGAACGACGTGACCGCCCGGCAATCCGTGGCCGAATGCGCCGCGCTGCTCGGCGACGCGGTCGCCCGGCTGCGCGAAGCGGGTGTCGGCGTGGTCGTCGGCACCTGCCCCGACCTGGGGGCGATCCGGCCCATCCCGCAGCCGCTGCGGTCGGTGGCCTCCTCGTGGAGCCTCGCGCTGGGCCGCGCGCAACGGCACGCCGTGGAAGAAGCGGGCGGGTTCGCGGTGCCGCTGGCCGACCTGCTCTCCCCCGAATTCCTCACCCGCCCGCAGGAGCTGTTCAGCCCCGACCGGTTCCACCCGTCGGCCGCCGGGTACGAGGCCGCCGCCGGACTGCTGCTGCCCGCGCTGTGCTCGGCGATCGGCGAATGGCACGGGCCGCCGGTGCCGCAGCCACCGGTCCGCTCCTCCGCCGCCGAGGCCAGGCGCCCCACCAGCCGCGTCGTCGCCCGGCTGAACCAGCGCTTCGGCAGGCACCCCGGCAGCTGACCGGCCTGCCGACGGCGCTCCCACCGAGGTGCTGGTGACGGTCGTCTCAGCACGTCCCGGCCGGTGGCGGTCTTACAGTGGCGCGAGAAGTCGACCTCGCGGTCGGCGCCGCGACCCGTAGGCGAACGAAGGAGTTCCCGCATGCCCGAAGCAGTGATCGTGTCCGCCACGCGCTCGCCCATCGGCCGCGCAGGCAAGGGTTCCCTGGTCGATGTGCGCCCCGACGACCTCGCCGCGCAGATGGTGCGCGCCGCCCTGGACAAGGTGCCGGAACTGGACCCGGCGGAGATCGACGACCTGATGCTCGGCTGCGGTCTCCCCGGCGGCGAGCAGGGCTTCAACATGGGCCGCGTCGTCTCCGTCCTGCTCGGCTACGACCACCTGCCCGGCACCACCATCACCCGGTACTGCTCGTCGAGCCTGCAGACGACGCGGATGGCGCTGCACGCCATCAAGGCCGGTGAAGGCGACGTGTTCATCAGCGCCGGGGTGGAAGCCGTGTCCCGGTTCGCGAAGGGCAACTCGGACTCGCTCGACGACACGCAGAACCCCGTGTTCGCCGACGCCGAAGCCCGCACCAAGGCCACCGCCGAGCAGGGCGCCGACGAGTGGGTCGACCCGCGCGAGTTCGGCGAGGTGCCCGACGTCTACATCCCGATGGGCCAGACCGCGGAGAACCTGGCGCGCGCCAAGGGCATCGGCCGCGACGAGATGGACGAGTTCGGGGTGCGCTCGCAGAACCTCGCGGAGAAGGCCATCGCCGACGGCTTCTGGGCCCGCGAGATCACCCCCGTCACCACGCCGTCCGGCACCATCGTCGACACCGACGACGGGCCGCGCGCCGGGGTCACCAAGGAAGCAGTGTCCGGTCTCAAGCCGGTGTTCCGCCCCGACGGCCGGATCACCGCGGGCAACTGCTGCTCGCTCAACGACGGCGCCGCCGCGCTCGTCGTCATGAGCGATGTGAAGGCCAAGCAGCTCGGCCTCACCCCGCTCGCCCGCGTCGTCTCCACCGGCGTGTCCGGGCTGTCCCCCGAGATCATGGGCCTCGGGCCGGTGGAGGCGTCCCAGCAGGCGCTGCGGCGGGCCGGGCTCGGCATCGGGGACATCGACCTGGTGGAGATCAACGAGGCGTTCGCCGCGCAGGTCATCCCGTCCTACCAGGACCTGGGCATCCCGCTGGAGAAGCTGAACGTCAACGGCGGCGCCATCGCGGTGGGCCACCCGTTCGGCATGACCGGTGCGCGCATCACCACCACGCTGATCAACTCGCTGCAGTGGCACGACAAGCAGTTCGGCCTGGAGACGATGTGCGTGGGTGGGGGACAAGGCATGGCCATGGTCCTCGAGCGGCTGAGCTGAGACTGTTGTCTCGCTCGTTCTGCTGAGCGGGGTGGGTGGCGGAACCTCAGCGGTCGGGCCGGTTGCTCAGGTGGTCGTTGTTCAGCGGCTTCGCCGCTGACGGGATGAAGGCATGGGAAAGGGCCTCTCTCCTTGTGGAGGGAGGCCCTTTCTCGTCCTGGTGCTAGTCGTTCTGGAAGTACGACAGCAGTCGCAGGATCTCCAGGTACAGCCAGACCAGGGTGGTCATCAGGCCGAAGGCCACGTACCAGGCGAACTTGGCGTCCACCCCGCTCTTGATGGCCTTGTCGGCGGCGTCGAAGTCCAGCAGGAAGCTGAACGCGGCGATGCCGATGCACACCAGGCTGAACACGATGGCGAGCGGCCCGCCGTCGCGCAGCCCCAGCCCGCCGGCGGTGAAGAAGCCGGCGACCAGGTTCAGCAGCATCAGGATCGCCACACCGGCCGCCGCGCCGATGATCCACTTGGTCAGCTTCGGCGTGACTCGGATGGCGCCGGTCTTGTAGACCACGAGCATGGCCGCGAACACGCCCATGGTGCCCGCGATGGCCTGCATGATGATCCCGGAGCCACCGCCGCCGGTGAAGTTGTCGACCGCACCGCCGATGACGTAGCTGATGCCACCGAGGAACACGCCCTCGACCGCCGCGTAGGCGATCACGAGGGCGGGGCTGACCTTCTTCTTGAAGATGATGACCAGCGACAGCACCAGACCGATGATCGCCGCGGGCAGCGCGAGCGCGTACAGGCCGGAGACGTAGGTCGCCGCACCGGTCGCGATGGTCAGCGCGAGCGTGATCGCCGTCTTGGTGACCACGTCGTCGATGGTCATCGGACGCGTCGCCTGCGGCGGCGCGGCCGGTGCCTGGCCGGGCGCGCCGAAGCCGCCTTGGCCGTGGTTGAAGTTCGCGTACCCGCCGTTGCTCGGCAGGTTCTTGAACGCTGGGTTGCTCGTAGTGCGCAACTCGTCCTCCTGGGCGTGCTTTGCGCCGTCTCCGGTACAACGACCGAAGCTGCCGGTCGGTTCCCTGCGGGTAAAGCAGACTTTACCCCCGCCGCGACGGGCGGCTCCGCCCCCGGTTTCCGCGCCCGCCCGCGCGCGGCCAACTGGCGAAAACCCGGTCACGGAACGTCGCAACCTTTCACAGGTGTCGCCGCGCGTGCCTGGTCGGCTCGTGAACGGGTGTTGCGCTGCGACCGAACGAGTGAGGACCGGCGGAATCCGGCTGGGAAAAACGCGGCGCGTCATGGCCGCGAATAGATCGGTTGGCCCCTTGTGGCCACCCTGCGTGATCGGAAGGATGCGGCTCGGGTGTCCGTGTGCCGTGTCGGGGGCTTTCGCACCCGGTCCGCACCACATCGCGGTGGTGCGCGCCGGAGAGCAAGCACGCCGACGCCCTGATCTCCCAGACCGAGACTGGAGCATGCATGCGCACGTTCAGGAAGTTGATCACAGCGGCGGTGGGTTCCGCTGTGCTCGCCGGCAGCGGACTGCTGGCGACCACGGGAACGGCCATCGCCGCGCCGGAGGAAGGGATAGGCCACGAGACGACACCGGGACAGCCCTACGCGGGCATCGAGCGCGACCGGGACTGGCTCGGCTCCTACATCGTCGGCGACAAGCAGGTGTGGTGCGTCCGGTTCGCGCTGAAGGCGCCGGACACCGGCGAGCAGTACGAGCCGGGCGACGAACTGCTCACCAAGTGGGGTGACCCGCTACCGGACGACGTGGCGGCGAACATCTCCTACCTGCTGCTGCGCTACGGCAACACGCAGGACGCGGACGAGGCGGCGGCGCTCGCGCACCTGCTGCACTCGTGGACCTCCGCGCCCCGCGACCCCAGCGACCTCGACCCGGGCAAGCCGTTCCAGGAGATCGGCTACGACATCGACTTCCAGCTCGGCAAGCTGCCGCAGGGGGCCAAGGACGCCGTGGAGCAGCTGCGCGGGGACGCGGAGAAGAACCGCGGACCGTGGGAGGCCTCGCTGACCGCTCCCGAGCAGGAGCAGGTCATCGGTGAGGCCGCCGACTGGACCGTCACCGTCGAGCACCCGGACGGCACCGGCGTCACCGGCGTCCCGGTGAAGATCACCGCCACCGACGCCGAGGTCGAAGGCCTCGACGAGGACGGCACGATCACCACGCCGGACAGCGGCGACCCGCTCACCCTGAAGGTGACGCCCACCGGGCCGAATCCGAAGGTCGAAGGGGAGCTGTCCACCCCCGCCGAACGCCCCTACGTGCAGCAGGCCGTCGAGAACCCGGACGGTGTGCAGCGCGTGGTGTCCACCGGCGGGGAGGACCAGGTCAAGGTCGAGGACGTCACCACCGCGGTCACCGCGCCCGGCAAGGTCGCCGTCGGCAAGATCGACGAGGAGAGCGGCGCGGGCATCGCCGGTGTCGCGCTGCGGGTCAGCCTGCCCGACGGCAAGCCGGCGCTGAAGCAGGACGGCACCGAGCTCACCGGTCCCGACGGGCAGCCCGCCGTGGTCACCACCGGCGACCAGGGCACGGTCGAGATCGCGGACCTGCGCACCCCGCAAGAGATCATGATCACCGAGGTGGCGCCCGCGAAGGGCTACGAGGAGGCCTTCGACGCGGCGAACCCGCCGTCGGTCGCGGGCACCGTCGAACCCGGCGGCACGCTGGCGCTCACCGTGACGAACAAGGCCAACACCCCCACCGTGCCGATCTTCATCCCGGCCGGTGACCCGGGCACCAGCGGTGGCGTGGTGGAGCTGAGCGCCGTCGGTGGCGACGGTGCCGTCTCCCCCGGCCTGCTGGGTCTGGGTGCGCTGGCGCTCACCGGGACCGCGGTCGCCGGTGGCGTGGCGTGGCGCAAGCGGCTCGCGACGGCGGGTGAGCGTTGACCGCGCCGAAGCGGCGCCTGATCACGCTGGCCCTGGCCGGCGTGGTCGCGCTCGTCGCGGTGGTGGCCGTCGTGACGGGCATGGTGCTGCGCACCGAGGAACCGGCCGCGGCGCCCCGGGCGGCCGCGGTCGAGCCGGCACCCGCGCCCGTGCAGGCCGCGGACCTGCCGCCGCAACCGGTGCACGTCCCGGCGGGGCAACCACCGGGAACCGTCCGGCTACCGCAGGGCGGCCAGGCGGAGCTGGTGCGCAAGGAGCTCGACCGCAGCGGCACCCTCCCGGTGCCGGACGGCGTCGACGAAGCCACGTGGTGGGGTGCCGGGCTGGACTCCCCGAAGGGCGCGACGGTGCTGGCCGGGCACGTGAACTGGAAGGGAGCGGTCGGCCCGTTCGAAGAGCTGTGGGACTCCGCCCCCGACCAGCTGGTGACCGTCGTCGACGACGACGGGGCGGAGCACCGCTACCAGGTCTCCGAGATCGTCACGCTGTCCAAGGAGGAACTGCCCGCCCGCGCCGCCGAGCTGTTCGGCCAGGGCGGCGAACACCGGCTCGTGCTGGTCACCTGCGGTGGCCGGTACGTGGGCGGTGACCTCGGCTACGACGAGAACCGGATCGTGGTGGCCACCCCGGCCTGATCGAGGCCGGTGCTACGACGAGAGCGGGGTTCCCACTTCGGGACCCCCGCTCTTCGTTCGTCCAGGACCGGCCCGGCTAGCGCCGCTTCTTCTGGCCCTTCTTCGCCGAAGCCGCCTGCTTGCCCGGTCGCTTCTTCTGCTGCGGGCGCCGGTTGCCACCGCCCCCGCCGGAGTTCGCGGTGGCCTTGGCGCCGTTCACGGCGGTGGCCGAGGCGGCCGAGTCCTCGCCGCCGGACTCGCTGTCGGCGGTCTCCTCCGCCTTCTTCACCTGGCCGGGCTTCTGCCCCGGCTTCGGCCGCGGCGCGTCCTTCTTCGCCGCCAGCTCCTTCTGCTTCTCCCGCTCCTGCTCGCGGTCGATCTTGTTGCTCAGGAAGTGCTGCTGGCCCAGCGTCCAGATGTTGTTCGCCATGAAGTACAGGACGATCGCGATCGGCAGCACCCAGCCGGAGAACAACGTGCCGACCGGCGCGACGTACATCATGAACTTGCCCATCATGGCCGTCTGCGGGTTGGCCATCGAGGCGTCTGTCTGGCGCTTCATCGACATGCGCATCGTGGTGAACGTCGCGATGGACGCGATCACCATCAGCGGCAGGCCGACCGCGATCATGTTCAGCCGCGTGGTGCCGAAGGCTTCGAGGACCGCGGCGGGCTGGCTCAGCCAGTTGCCGAGCTTCGCGCCGAAGATGTCGGCGTTGATGAACGACTCGACCCCGGCGCGGTCGAAGATGTAGTTGCTCTGCGCCTGCGGCGTGAACCCGCGCAGCACGTGGAACAGGCTCAGGAACACCGGGATCTGCAGCAGAGCAGGAAGGCAGCCGCCGATCGGGTTCACCCCGTGCTCGGACTGCAGCTTCTGCATCTCCTGCGCCATGCGCTGCTTGTCGTTCTTGTACTTCTCCCGCAGCTTCTGGATCTGCGGGGAGAACTTCGCCATCTTCCGGCCGGCGCGCATCTGGCTGATCGCCGGCTTGAGCAGCACCACGCGCAGCGTGAACACCAGGAAGAACACCGACAAGGCCCAGGCGAACCCGTTGTCCGGCCCCAGCACGGTGCCGAAAACCCTGTGCCAGAACCACAAGATGGCCGACACGGGATAGAGGATAAAGTCGAACACTCAACCACTCCTGGTCATCGCCCGGCGATCGTCCCGGGCCCGCTCGCACGGCCGCGCCCGCCCTGTGCGCACCGGCCTCAGCCCTACCAGGGTGCCATGCCCGACGACCCGGTCGAGGCGGGGCGGGGTATTACCACGGAGGGTGATGGCGCGGTCGCGGAACGTCCGGCGCGAGCCGCGTGCGACCGATCTCGTCGCGCGAACCTCGGCACCACGCCGGGATGGCGCCGGATCGAGCGGCAGCGCCGCACGCAGGGCGAGGTCCGCGGGCGGCCCCGGAAGCTGATCCGGGACCGCCTCGCTCACTCCTCTTCCAGCACGTCCAGGAGTGACCGGCCGTACTTGGCCAGCTTGTTCTGGCCCACGCCGCTGATCGCACCCAGCTCGTCGAGCGTGGCCGGGCGCTGGGCCGCGACCTGGCGCAGCACCGCGTCGTGGAAGATCACGTAGGCGGGCACGCCCTGCTCCTTCGCGGTGGCCGCGCGCCAGGCGCGGAGGCGCTCGAAGAGCGGGGCCGCCTCGGCGGGCAGCTCGACCTGCTCGGACTTGCGGGCCTTGGCCTGCTTCGGCTCCTTCGCGGCCTTCTCCGGCTCGCGCCGCAACCGCACCTCGCGCTCCCGGGACAGCACCGCGCCGCTCGCCTCGGTGAGCACCAGCGTGCCGTAGTCGCCCTCCACCGCCAGCAGGCCCTGGGCCAGCAGCTGGCGCACCACGCCCCGCCACTCCGCTTCCTTCAGATCCGCGCCGACGCCGAACACGGTGAGCTCGTCGTGCCGGAACTGCTGGACCTTGTCGTTGCGCTTGCCGAGCAGGATGTCCACGACGTGCCCCGCGCCGAACTTCTGCCGACGCTCGTGCAGCAGCCGGTACACCGTGGAGAGCAGCTTCTGCGCGGCGATCGTGCCGTCCCAGGACTCCGGCGGGTTCAGGCAGGTGTCGCAGTTGCCGCAGGGCTCCCCGTCCTGGCCGAAGTAGGCCAGCAGCTGCACCCGGCGGCACTCCACCGTCTCGCACAGCGCGAGCATCGAATCCAGGTGCGCGCCCAGCCGCCTGCGGTGCGCGTCGTCGCCCTCGGAGTTGTTGATCATCTTGCGCTGCTGGACGACGTCCTGCAGCCCGTAGGCCAGCCACGCGGTGGACGGCAGCCCGTCACGGCCCGCACGGCCCGTCTCCTGGTAGTAGCCCTCCACCGACTTGGGCAGGTCCAGGTGCGCCACGAACCGCACGTCCGGCTTGTCGATGCCCATCCCGAACGCGATGGTCGCCACCACCACCAGCCCGTCCTCGCGCAGGAACCTCGACTGGTGCGCCGCGCGCGTCTCCGCGTCCAGGCCCGCGTGGTACGGCACCGCCGGGATGCCGTTCTGGCTGAGGAAGTCGGCGGTCTTCTCCACCGACGACCGGGACAGGCAGTAGACGATGCCCGCGTCCCCGGGGTGCTCGGTGCGCAGCAGGTTCAGCAGCTGCCGCTTCGGATCGCTCTTGCCGACGATGCGGTACTGGATGTTCGGGCGGTCGAAGCTCGCCACGAAGTGCCGCGCCCGCGTCAGGTCCAGCCGGGTCGCGATCTCCCCGCGGGTGGCCTCGGTGGCGGTCGCGGTCAGCGCGATCCGCGGCACGTCCGGCCAACGCTCGTGCAGCATCGACAGCGCCAGGTAGTCCGGCCGGAAGTCGTGGCCCCACTGCGCCACGCAGTGCGCCTCGTCGATCGCGAACAGCGAGATGTCTCCCTTGTCCAGCAAGGACAACGTGGATTCGACGCGCAGCCGCTCCGGCGCCAGGTACAGCAGGTCCAGTTCGCCGTTCAGGAACGCGGCCTCCACGGCGCGGCGCTGCCCGGCGTCCTGCGTCGAGTTGAGGAACCCGGCGCGCACCCCGAGCTCGGTCAGCGCGTCCACCTGATCCTGCATCAGCGCGATCAGCGGCGAGACGACGATGCCCACGCCGTCGCGGACCAGCGACGGAACCTGGTAGCACAACGACTTCCCGCCACCGGTCGGCATCAGCACCAACGCGTCACCGCCGCCGACGACGTGCTCGACGATGTCCTGCTGCGGGCCCCGGAACGAGTCGTAGCCGAAGACGCGGTGCAGCACCTCCAGCGCGTCGGGCGCGGCAGGTTCGGCGACGGGACTGCTCTGCGCGGAAGTCACCGGGCGATTCTACGGAGCCGTCACGACACCGGTCCGGCCCATCGCGCCTCGGTGTGTCGGCCCGGGCCGCGCCTCGCGCACCGCGGACCGGGCCACCGAAGTCGATCAGCGGGCGAAGTCGGGAAGCCGCTCCGCCACCCGCTCCGGGCTCGGCATCTCGGCGATCTCCGCGGCCACCCGGCGAGCGACGCGGCGGTGCGGCGAATCGCCCAGCAGCGCCGCGGCCGCGGTCCGCACCGACTCGGCGGTGACCTCCGCGCCGAGCAGCTGCTCACCACCACCCGCGGTGGTGATCGTCTCGGCGTTGCCGAACTGGTCGGCGCCCTGCGGCAGGAACAGCTGCGGCAACCCGGCCCCGAGCGCGGCCAGCGTCGTTCCGCTGCCGCCGTGGTGCACCACCAGGTCCACGTGCTCCAGCAGCTCCGCCTGCGGCACCCACTCGTGCACCGAGACGTTCGGCGGGAGCTCGCCCAACGCCCCCGCCTGCACGCTCGGCCCCGCCGCGACCAGCACGTCCACCTCCAGCGCGGCCAGCCCGTCGACCGCGGACCGCAGCACCGCCGCGTCACCGAAACCGGTGCCCAGGGTCAGGTACACCAGCGGCCGCGACCGCTCCGCCACCGCCTCCGGCGGCAGTGCGCCGGACGGCGCGAACGGGACGGGACGCAGCGGGAAGCGCGCCACCGATTCGAGGAATTCCGCCGGTTGCAGCGAAGCCGGGAAGATGTCCAGGAACGGATTTCCCAAGGTGCGCAGGTCGCCCTCCGGAAGTTCGATACCGGCGTCCGCCGCCACCGAGCGCAGCGCAGGGTCGAAACCCGCGTAGTTCGCCGGGGACTGGCGTCCGAAACCGTGGCACACGCCGGGAATTCCCGCTTCCCGCGCGGCCAGCCCTGCACCGTGGTTGCCCGCTTCGTGCACCACCAGGTCGGGCTTGAACTCGGTAAGCACCGGACGCAGGTCGGCCAGGTAGCGGCGCGGCAGCTCGGCGCCGAACACGAGGGAGACCAGCCGCAGCCATTCCGCGGAACCCGGTTCCGGCCGCGTCGACGACCCACCCGAGGCCGCGGCGAAACCGGCTCCGATCGGCACGCCCACCGCGGCGAAGCGCAGTCCGAGCTCCTCGATCGTGCCGCGGAACGGGTCGCCGGTGGCGAACAGGACGTCGTGGCCGTGCGCACGCGCGGCCCGCGCCAGCGGGATCAGCGGATACAGGTGGCCGTGGCCGGAAAGGCTGGAGAAGACGATTCGCACGTGCTCGACGGTAATCGTCGGACACCGGTTCTCGCCGGTGGATTTCTACCGCGCAGACCGCGATATGGGCGATTTCCCCCGAAAACGACCGATCGGCTCGATTCGAGCCGGGGTGACCGCAGCCCTCCTGCCGCGATCACCCGGCCCCCAGTTGATGTTCTTCAGCGCGGGACCGCCCGCGCGCTCAGGTCGCGGTTCCGGATTCCCGCGACGGGAGGTGCACCAGGATCAGGCCGATCGCGGCGATGATCAAGTTCTGCAGCGCGGCCTGCAACCCGTTCCACTTCTCGGACTGCCACATCATGAACCACTCACCACCGATCACGATGAAACCGCCGCCGAACAGCAGCACCTCCAGCAGCCAGCCCGCCGACGCCAGCCGGCGCGCGAGCTCCGCGCGCCGCGCATCCGCGTGCGACCGGAGCCACATGACGAGTGCGGCGACGAGCACCACCGTGATCAGCACTTCCCAGCCGATGACCACGAGGTACGCGGTCGTCGACAAACCGGGATGCGTGATCGACCGCCACATCGTGTCCGGTGAATTGAACGTCGTGTCCATTGCGAACACGTGCTGCACGAACGCCGCGTTCGTCCCGAAATCCGTGATGTTCCCGAAGGCGACCAGCCCCATCTGCGCAGCGGTGATGGCGACCAACACCGTGATCACCGCGCGCAGACTCCCCAACGTTGCCAGAAGACGCATGCGGCGGACTGTACGCAAGCGGCGGTGTCGAGACCGCTTGCGTGCCGCATTCGCAATAATCCGGATCAGAGCACGACACCACGACGGCACCAGGGAAGGAGTCCCATGCGGGTGTGCCTCGTCTCGCACCGCCTGGGCGGATTCGACGGCGTGAGCATCGAGGCCGCCAAGTGGGCGGCCGGGTTCCGCGCGCTCGGCCACCAGGTCACCCGGGCCGCCGGCCACTTCGTCGACCGGGAACCCGGCGACGTCGAGGTGACCGGCATGTGGGCGGACCGCCCCGGTGGTGATCCACCGCCGGTGGACCACGCGACGATCCGACGCCTCTGCGCCGAGCACGACCTGCTGGTGCTGGACAACGCCGGATCGCTGTGGAGCGCCCCGGACGCCTCCACCGCATGGGAGCGGCACGCGCTGGACACCGGGACACCGGTGCTGCTGCGCCACCACGACCCCGCCTGGCAGGGCACCCCGCTGCGCGTCGTGCACGGAGACGCGGTGCCGCTGCACCACCCCGCGCACCTGCACGTGCTGATCAACGAGCGCACCGCGGGCGAGTTCGCCGCCCGCTGGCCCGAACTGCGGCGGACGGGCGCGCTGCGCGTCGTGCACAACCGGGTGCACGTCGACCGGCTCACCGGCGGCGACCGCGACCGCACCCGAACCCGGCTCGGCGTGGCACCGGACGAGGTGCTCATGCTGCACCCGGCGCGGGCCGAAGGCGCGAACAAGAACATCCCCGGCGCGGTCCGGATCGCCGCCGAGCTGCGGGAACGGCTCGGCCGGCCGGTGCGCTACTGGCTCACCGACGACGCGCCCGCGCCCGCCGGACCGGTGGCGGAGGCGCTGGCCACCGTGCCCGCACCGCTGCGCGGGCACGTCGCCGAGCAGGCCGACATGTACGCCGCCGCCGACCTGGTGCTGCTGCCCTCCACCTGGGAGGGCTGGGGACTGCCGGTCGCCGAGGCCGCCGCCGCCCGACGGCTCGTCGTGGCCGGTCCCTACCCGGTGCTCGACGAGCTCCGCGCCCTCGGCCTGCACGTCCCCGGGCCGGACGCGGTGGGCGAGGTCGCGGCGCTGCTGCGCGACCCCGACTCGGCCGCCGAGCTGCTCACCGCGAACCACCGCGCCGTGCGCGAGCACCTCGACGCGGCGGTACTGCCCGCGGTGCTGGCCGAACTCGCCGACCTCGCCCGGCACCGCTGATCGACGGCCGCAGCCGAGGAGCCCCGCCGCACATGCCCGAGATCTTCGTCGTGCACCGCCGCGACCCGCACAACATCGGCGACATGGCCTGTCCGCCGTCCGACCACGTCGAGCACTTCCCGTGGCTGTCGGACGCCACCACCATCGACATCGAGCACGACGTCCCGCGCTACGCGGACCGGTTGCGCCACGCCCACGTCATCTACGGCGGTGGCGGGCTCCTCGGCACCGGGTTCTTCGACCGGCAGCTCGACCACCTGCTGTCGCTGCGCCCGCCGAAGCTCGTCGTCTGGGGAGCCGGGCACAACAACAACGAGCGGCACTCGATCGAGGAGCTCCAGGTCCTGGACCGGTTCGACCTGGTCGGGCTGCGCGACCGCCCGGGCCCCGGGGGCCGCGAGTGGGTGCCGTGCACGAGCGCCCTGCTGCCGGAACTCGACGATCCGGGCGAACCTCGCCACGACGTCGTCGCCTACCGGCACCGCGACCGGAAGCTGCCGTTCCCCGCCGACCTCGCCGAGTTCCCGATGCTCACCAACGGGCACCACGACCTCGGCGAGACGCTGGACTTCCTCGCGTCCGGCGAGGTGGTGGTGACGAACTCGTACCACGGCGCCTACTGGGCGACCTTGCTGGGACGGCGCGTCGTGGTCGTCGACCCGTTCGCGTCGAAGTTCCACGGGTTCCGCCACCGCGTGACCGTGGTCGACGGCCGCGACTGGCGCACCGCGCTCGCCGACACCCGCACCTACCCGGACGCGCTGCGGGAGTGCCGGGCGGCGGTGCTCGGCTTCGGCGACCGGGTGCGGGAGCTGTTCGGCCGCTGATCGCCGCGCCGCGGCCCCGCGGTCAGGTGCAGGGCGGCGAGTACGGGGTCTGCGGAATGGTCTGCTCCCACTGCGCGCGCGGCAGCACCCCGCGGGTGGTGGCGCAGATCCGGTCGATCGCGTACTGCTCGTCCAAGTCCCACAGCTGCGCGGTGTTGTCGCCGCTGGACGTGGCGAAGGTGCGGCCGTCCGGGCTGAACGACACCGTGTTCACCGCGGCCTGGTGCTCGGCGACGCTGTTGCCGATCGGCGACGGCCGCTGCGGGTCCGACACGTCCCACAACCGGACGGTGCGGTCTTCGCCCGCGGTGGCCAGCGTCTCGCCGTCCGGGCTGAACACCGCGGTCTTGACGATCTGGGTGTGCCCGATCAGCGGGTTCGCCCGCAGCCGGGGCGCGGCCGGGTCCGAGACGTCCCACAGCCGGACCGCCTTGTCCTGGCCCGCGGTGGCGATCGTGTTCCCGTCCGGGCTGAAGCTCGCCGTGTAGGTCTCCGTGTCGCCCGTGTCCAGCGGTTTCCCCACCAGCTTCGCGTGCGCGCGGTCGGAGACGTCCCACATCCGGACGGTGCCGTCGCTGCTCGCCGTCGCCAGCAGGCGGCCGTCCGGGCTGAAGTTCGCCTCGTTGATGTAGCCGCGGTGGCCGGTCAGCGGCCCGCCCACCCGCACCGGGTTCTCGGGATCGGCGACGTTCCACAACTGCACGCTGTGGTCGTCGTCGCAGGTCACCAACGTCCGCCCGTCCGGGCTGAACTCCACCTCGCCCGCGTAGCGGGTGTTGACCTTGAACGACCGCCCGAGCGGTTTCGGCGCCGACCGGTCCCGCATGTCCCACAACCGCACCGTGCCGGAGCCCCCGCCGGTGGCCAGGATGCGCCCGTCCGGTCTGAACGCCGCCGCGTACACCGACCCGACCGGGCCGTCGTAGACCTCCAGCGGACCGGCCACCTGGCGCGGCACCCGGGTGGAGACGTCCCACACCCGCATCGTGTGGTCGTCGCCCGCGGTGATCAACGTTCGCCCGTCCGGGCTGAACAGCGCGGTGTTCACGCGCGCGGTGTGCCCGGACAGGATCCGTTCCGGCAGCGACCACAGCCGCACCGTGCCGTCGTCCGCTCCGGTCGCCAGGGTGGCGCCGTCCGGGCTGAACCCGACCGCGAACACGGTGCTGCTGCCCGAGCTGAGGCTCTGCCCCAGCCGGGTCGCGTTCGCCGGGTCGGTCACGTTCCACAGCAGCGCCGAGCTGTCCGCGCTGCCCGAGGCCAGCGTGCGGCCATCGGGGCTGAACTTCACCGACCACACCGGGGCGTTGTGCCCGATGAGCGCGGGTCCGAGCTGCTCGGCGCGGGCCGGGTCGTGCACGTCCCACAGCCGGATCGTCTTGTCCGAGCTGCCGGAGGCGAGCGTCCGGCCGTCCGGGCTGAACGCCACCGTGTGCATGCCCCCGGTGTGCCCGGTCAGCGGCTGCCCCAGCGGCGTCGGGCGGGCCGGGTCCGCCACGTTCCACAGCCGGACGGTCCGGTCGTCGCCGCTGGTCGCCAGCGTGCGGCCGTCCGGGGTGAACGCCAGGGTGCGGACCTGCGCGAAGTGCCCGGTCAGCGGATCGCCCCACGGCACCGGCCGGGCGGGGTCGGTCACGTTCCACAGCCGGGCGGTCCGGTCCTCGTTGGCGGTGGCCAGCGTACGGCCGTCGGGGCTGAAGGCGAGCAGGTAGATGGTGCCGTCGGTGCCGCCGATCGGCGGGCCCAGCGACTCCGGCCGAGCCGGGTCGGACACGTCGTAGAGCCGCACCAGGTGGTCGTCGCCCGCCGCCGCGAGGGTACGGCCGTCGGGGCTGAACACGGCCGAGGTGACCCAGCTGCCGAACCCGGTCAGCGGCTTGCCCAGCTGCTTCGGGTGCATCCGGTCGGAGACGTCCCACAGCCGCACGGTCTCGTCGTAGCTGGCGGTGGCGAGCGTGCGCCCGTCCGGGCTGAACGTGGTCAGGTACACCGGCCCTTCGTGCCCGCGCACCGGCATGCTCAACGGCGAGTTCTGGGTGGACAGCAGCCGCGTGTACACGCCCTCGTCGTCCGGCCGCAGCCGCTCGGCCACCAGGTTCAGCTTGGCCGCGGCGGAGGGGTCTCCGGCCTGCAGCCGGTCGGCCTGCGCCAGCACCTGTCGGAACTCGGCGTCGTCCCGTTCCCGCACGGCGAGCACGGCCGCCACGGCGGCGACCGCGGCGAACACGCACACCGCGGCCGCCGTGCCGCGCCGGAACCACCCGGCCCGGCGCCGGTGCCGCATCGACGCGTGGAGGAACTCGTGGCTGATCGGCGCCAGTTCCGCCGAACCGACCTGGTCAGCCCAGTGCTGGGCCGTTTCCAGCCGCGCCCCGCGGTACAGCAGCGAAGGGTCCCGGTCCTCCTGCCGCCACGACTCGGCGTCCCGTTCCAGCCGCTGCCGGGCGAGGTTGCCCGCCCGGTCCTGGTCGATCCAGCTGCGCAGCCGGGGCCACGCGTACAGCAGGGCTTCGTGGCTGATCTCGGCCGAGTCGGCGTCCAAGGTGACCAGCCGCGCCGTGGTGAGCACGTTCAGCGCCCGTGCCGCGGCGTCGCGGTGTTCGGCGTGCTCGACGATCTCGGTGTAGGTGGCGCGCCTGCGGGTGTCCTGGGTGTCCTCGCCGACGTGCACCAGCCGCAGCAGCACCTGCCGCGCCGCGGCCTGCCCGCCTTCGGCGAGTTCCGCCCACGCGCGTTCCGCGGTGGCCGCCACCGCGCCCTGGATGCCGCCTGCCGCGCGGTAACCGGCGATGGTGAGCTTCCCCGACTGCCTGCGCTGCCAGGTGACCATCAGCGCGTGCGAGAGCAGCGGCAGCGCACCGGCGTCGTAGGCCCGCTGGGACGGTTTGCCGTACGCGCGGCCGACGCTGACCCCGAGGTCGCGCAGCAGCACGTCCACCAGGCCCGGTTCGATCTGCAGCCCGGTCGCCTTCGCCGGCCCGGTGATGGCCTTCCGCAGCTCGGCGACGGTCATCGCGCCCAGGACCATCTGCCGGTGCTGGAGCGCTTCGGCGAGTTCCGGGAAGTCCAGGCAGCGGGCGTAGAAGTCGGCCCGCAAGCCCAGCACCACCAGCCCCGGCGGGGTGCCGCCCGCGAATCCCGTCGTGCAGCAGGCGTTGAGCACCTGGACGAACAGCGCTCGCGCGCGCTCGTCCCGGCACATCGTGAACGCCTCCTCGAACTGGTCCACCACCAGCACCAGCCGCGCTTCGTCGCCGGCGGCGCGGCGCACGTGCGCGGCGACGGCGTCCCGGACCGACTCGGCGAAGCGGAACTCCGCTTCGGCATCCCGGTCCTCCGAGCCCGGGTCCTCCACGTCCTCGGCGCACCGGTCCGCTGCGCCCGGTGCGGCACCTCGGCGGTCGGCGGTGGCGAGGACCTCGTTGAGCTCGGGGATCAGCTCGGTGAGCGCGCGGAGCGGGTCCTCCCCCGGGGTGGTGGTGCGGACCGGCCACGTCGAGGAGCCCTGCTCGGCCAACGCCCCTCCGGTGAGCGCGGGGAGCAGGCCGGCGCCCAGCAGCGAGGACTTCCCGGCACCGGAGGCACCGACCAGCATCGTGATGCCGCCTTCGTCGGCAGCGGCGGCGAGGCGTTCCACCAGCGTGGTCGTCGCGCGCTCCCGCCCGAAGAACCAACCGGACTCCTCCTGCCCGAACGCGGCCAGCCCGCGGTAGGGGCACAGCCCTCCGTCGACGGGAGGGGTCTCGGCGGCATCGCTCTCCTCCGCGGCGGGTGCCGGGTCGGGAGCGCTCAGCGGGCTGGTGAGCGCTTCTTCCCAACGGGCCCGCCAGGCCGACAGGTCGTACAGTCCTTCCACCGGAGGTTGCGGTTGGTGCTTGCGGGCCTCGCCGATGAGGATTTCGAGCACCACGGAGAGCGCGGCGAACCGGGCGGGCACGTTGCGCCCGCGCCGCCAGTCGCTGATCCGCTGAGCGGTGGACCGGATCGGCCTGCCGCGCTCGTCGAGCCGCCGGGCCCGCTCCACGGCGTCGGCCACCCGCTTCAGCGGAGGGTCGCCCGCGGTCACGTACAGCAGCGCGAACCGTTCCGCGAACAGCGCCCGCACGCCGGTGCCCGTCGCCGAAGCCCCCGCTTTCCGGTCCGTCATCCCCGTCCTCCTCCGGTCCGGATCCGGACCGGAAAATCCGGTACCCGCCGTTGAGCAGGTACTTCACCACGCTCCGGACGCGGGCCAGCACACATCCACGCCGTCTCCTGCCATGCTCTGACACGGGCTGCGCCGAACGGGCCACGGACGGTCGATGCGCGCGAACCGACCGAACGGTCCGGACAGCAGCCGAGTGGCGGTAGGTGTGCCGCTGAGGTGACTGGGGGTTTCGTCAGCGGCACACCGCACCACCTGGCTTCCGCCGGCAGCAAGCGGAATCCGGTCCGTCACACCGCACCGGAATCGAGAACCACCGAGCGATCACGAGAGTACGCGGAAACACCCCGACCACTCATGGTGGTCGGGGAAATCCGCGTCTTCGTGATGTCCTGAGCACGGCTCCGCCGGGCGTCCGGTGCGAATGGGCTCGGTCCGCTCCACGGGGAATCGGGTACCCGGTCGAGCCGTTGCCGGGCTGCCGGGTGTGGAGGTGGCGCGCCGGCCGGGAACGCCCTCGGGGCGGTCGGATCGCGGGCGTTCGCCGCCGCGGGGACCTCGAAGCTTCCGGCGCGACGCCGTCAGCCGGGTCCCTGCGGGCGGGGCCCGCCGGGTGGTGGCGGGTCGCCGTCGTGCTGTGGTGCCCCCGGTCGGGATCGAACCGACACTCGGACGAGTTTAAGTCGTCTGCCTCTGCCAGTTGGGCTACGGGGGCTGGGCCTCAGCGCGCGACCGAGGAGGTCCTCGGGAGCGGGCCGAGCCGTAATGGTGCCGACCGGCGCTGGACCGTTCGCCACCGCCGGTTCGGACGCACCGACTCTGCCCCCGGTTCCCACCGCTCGGAAGCCGCCGAGCAGAGCAAGCCGCTCCCCCCGGTGCGCGGCGACCGGCGGACCGTGCGGCCGGCGATCACCGGTCCCACCTCGGCGCCGAGGTGGTCGCCGCGAGGTGCTCGTAGCGTTCGGCGACCCAGCGGTGCACGGCGGTGGAGACCGCGTCGTCCTGAGCCCGGTGCTCGAACCAGCGCCAGTCGCAGTTCACGTTGACCTCCAGGAACACGTGGTCGGACTCCGTGGCGAGCAGGTCGAACGCCGCCACGTGCAGCCGCCAGAAGCGGCACAGCGCCAGCAGCCGCGTCGCCAGACCCGCGGGCAGCTCGACCCGCTCCACGACCACCGAGTCCGGGTCGACCCACAGCTGCGCCGGATCGAGCTTGTCCACCCGGTAGCCGATGACCTCGTCGCCGACGACGAAGGCGCGGATCTCGTGCTCGGAGCCGACGTACTGCTGCACCAGCACCGGGGCCGGCTCGCGCGCTTCCGCGGAGTGCCGGATGTCCAGCGGCCGAGGGAAGAGCCCGCGCAGCGCGCCCGGTTCGGGTTCGAGCATGTGGTGGCCCGCGGTCTTGACGATGCACTGGCCGCCGCCCGGGCGGTTCCGGCCCGGCAGCGTGGTGACCGCGGTGCGCGGCACCCGGAAGCCGAAGGAGGCGGCGTCTCGCAGCTGCGTGAGCCGGTCCAGGTGCGCGCTGGAGCGCACCGGGTTGATCTGCTCCCAGTCGGCGCGGCCGGACAGCCAGCCGGACACCGCGCGCCACTGCTCGCGGACGTAGGCGCCGTGCACGGTCGTCGGGTCCACGGGCAGCGCCGTGATGTCGAAGTGCCGCCGCCACACGACGATCGGCCGCAGCAGCCAGCGTTCGAGCTCGATCAGCGGGGTGTCGGTGTAGACGGTGAGCGCGATGTCCAGGCACCGGTCGGCGTCGATGCGCACCATCCGGATGTTGCGTTCCGCCAGCGCGAGCGAGAGCTCGTTCATCTCCATGTCCGCGGCCCGCGCGAGCACCAGCACGCACGGGATCGGATCGCCGTCGCCGTCGTCGACCAGGTCCGCGCGGTGCACGCGCTCCTGGAAGTCGAGGCTGGTGTCGGCGGAGCGGAAGAAGTAGTCCTGACCTTGCAGCAGCAGCGGCCCGGGACGGAAGTCGGCGGCGGCGGGTCCGGTCGTGGGGCCGAACGGGTGCGCGAAGTCGTCCGCCGCCCCCTCGGTCATACCCCGGTCCTCCTGCGGTGCCGCCATCACCGGTGCGCGAATGGTCCGGCGGGTGCTGCGCTCGGTCAGTCGTCCTTCTTGCGGAACACCTCGGAAGCGGCCTGGTACTCGGCCGCGAAATCGGCGAGCGGGCCGTCCTGCACTTCGTCGCTGCGCAGCAGAGCCGCAAGTTCCTGGAGAGTCAAAGGATTCACCCCTTCCCCAACTGAGGCATCCTTTTGAGTGACGACGCCCCGACAGTCTTCGATTACCCGCTACTCATTGTCAAGGGTAGCGGGTCACCCGATCGCCTGCACGGAGCAGCCCCCACTCGTATGCGAATCACCGCGTGCTCATGGAGCACGCGGTGATCACCCGGAGTGCGGTCAGCTTGCCGCGGCCCGCTCGAAGTCGGCCTTCGGATTCTGGATCTGACCCATCGACACGGCTTCCCGCTTGAACAGGAACGCCAGCGTCCAGTCGATGACGATCCGCATCTTGCGGTTGAAGGTGGGCATCCGGCTCACGTGGTACGTGCGGTGCATGAACCAGGCGACGAAGCCCTTGGCCTTGAACCCGTAGACGTCGGCGACGCCCTTGTAGAGCCCGAGGCCCGCCACCGAACCGGCGTAGGCGTGGCGGTACTCCTTGGTGGACTTGCCACGCAGCGACGCCAGCAGGTTCTTGCCGAGCTGGTTCGCCTGGCGCACCGCGTGCTGCGCGGACGGCGCGCAGGTCGCGTTCGGGTCGGTGTCGGCCTTCGAGAGGTCCGGCACCGCCGAGCAGTCACCGGCGGCCCACACGTTCGGCAGACCCTCGACCTGGAGGTGCGAGGTGGCCCTGATCCGGCCGCGCTCGTCGAGCGGCAGGTCGGAGTTCTTCAGCACCGGGTTGGCCTTGACACCCGCGTTCCACACCAGCGTGTCGGTGTCGAACTCGGTCCCGTCGGAGAGCACGGCGTGCCCGTTCTCCACCGACTTCAGGAAGGTGTTCAGGTAGACCTGGATCCCGCGCTCTTCCAGGGCCTTGACGACGTAGACGCCCATCTTCTCGCTGACCTCGGGCATCACGCGCCCGGCGGCCTCGACGAGGACCCACCGCATGTCCTCCGGCGAGATGGACTCGTAGTAGCGGGTGGCGTAGCGGGCCATGTCCTCCAGCTCCGCCAGCGCCTCGGCTCCGGCGAAGCCGCCACCGACGAAGGTGAAGGTGAGCAGCCGCTTACGCAGCTCCTCGTCGGAGGTGTTGGCCGCCGCGTCCATCTTCGCCAGCACGTGGTTGCGCAGGTAGATGGCTTCACCGACGGTCTTGAGGCTGATGCCTTGTTCCGCCAGGCCGGGGATGGGCAGGAGTCGGGACACGGAGCCCAGCGCCACCACGAGCACGTCGTAGGGGAGCTCTTCGGGACCCGTCTGCGGGTTCTCGATCGTCACGACCTGGTCGGCGTGCTTGATCTCGGTGACACTGGCGGTGATCACATGACACCGCTTCAGGACTCGTCGCAGTGGCGCTACCACGTGGCGAGGCTCGACCGAGCCCGCCGCCGCTTCCGGTAGGAAGGGCTGGTAGGTCATGTGCGGCTGAGGATCGACCACGGTGACGGAGGCTTCACGACGTCCCAGCTTGGACTGAAGCTGAAGCGCCGTGTACATGCCGACATAGCCGCCGCCGAGGATGAGAATCCGGGTGGGTTCGGATTTACCAGCCATGCCGATATGGTCGCACCACTGGAATGGGACACGGTCCGCAGACCCCCCCTAATGTGACGCCAGTCGCGCGTGGCACTGATCACGATCGACGCGCTGTGCGCGGGCGGCTGCGCTCAGTATGCGGATCCGTCGAGCGGGAGGGCCGGAGTGCTCGCCACCCTACCGACTTTTCCGGCCGGATAGCCACCTCGCCGCAGCATCTTCCGCATTCCCGGGAGTTCGACGCCGGATCACCGCTCACCCGCGTTGACCAGGCACAGCACCGGGAACGAGCGCTTCGCGCGAGCGCGGACGGTGCCGTCGGGCCGTTCGCCCCGATCAAGAAACCGGTGCTCACAGGCGCTGAACCGGTACGGCGCAACGGATTCGCCACACCCGCCCGACCGGAGCGGCTCCGGCAACGGCTCACGCCTGCACCACGGCGATGCCCCGTCTACCGACCGCACGAGGCCCGATCTCCTCGCACGCGGGGGAATCGGCGGCCGAGCCGAGGTCGCCGCCGAGTTCCGCCGACACCCGGTCACCGCCACCTCCTGCCGGGTCCGTGAGCCCCGAGAGCAGGTGGCGCATGCCGTCCGGATCCTCGGTGAGCAGCACGACCGGACGAGCGAGCCCCAGCGCGACCGCCGCGACCATCGCGTCCACTGTGGAGTTGACCCGGTGGCCCGCCGCGCCACCGGTGGTGCAGTTCCCGCCGAGACGGGCGTCCTCCGGACGCACCGGGAGGACCTTGATCCGATCGAGCACCGCCGCGAGCTCCGACCCGGCACCGGAACCGAGCATCGCTTCGGCGAGCGTCACCGCGCTGATGACCACGTGGGCCCGGCGTGCGCGGGCGATCTCGACGTGCCCGCGGACGCGCACGTCACCGGCCGCGAGCTTGCGCACGGCAGCGGCGTCGAGCAGGAGCGTGCCGCCCGCGGCTATTCGTGGTCGGGCCATGCACACCTCGCCTTCTCCAGCACCGCCGACGGCACCGGTCCGTGTTCGCGTTCGAGCAGGTCGGCGAGCTCGGCCAGCAGATCCAGCTCCAGCTGCCGCGCGACCGCATCCGTGACGTACTGACTGAACGCGCCGCGCCCGACCCGCTGCTGCACCGCAGCCGTCAGGTCCTCCGGGATCGACACGCTCACCTTGCGCGCCCGACCCGACGACCGGATCTCCCCGGACGCTGCGGGGTGCACGACGTCAACGCCCCCTGGCGGCACCCCGGCCGACCGGTACCGCCCCACCAGTTCCGCCAACCGATCCGCGAACTCGGGCAACCGCCGCCCTTCGAGATCGGACGGCGCCGCGCCACCTCGTCCCTCTCGCTCCGCTCGCATACTCACATGCTACCGGCGGTGGCAACATCCGATCCACCCGAAGAACACTCGATCACCCCGTCGAGTGCCCCCGCAGACGGCGAACGCATGTATATTGCATGCACATGGTGGCCTTGCAGATTCGCGACGTACCCGAGGACGTGCGTGACACGTTGGTCGACAGAGCGCGCGCGCAGGGGCAGTCCCTGCAGGCGTACTTGTTGTCGCTGGTCGAAGCCGAGGCGCGCCGTTCGGAGAACCGAGCCGTCCTCTCCCGCTTCTCCGGCCGGTCGGACGGGAGCAGGGTCGCAGCGGGCGATACCGCCGATGAACTCCGCGGCATGCGCGACGAGCGCGGGCTCGACGAGAACGGCGGCGGCTAGTGCTGGTCGTGGACGCATCGGCGCTGGCCGATGCCCTGCTCGACGACGGTCCAGCAGGACGTCGGGCTCGGGAAGCACTGGCCACCGACGACCACTGGGCGGCGCCTTCGCACCTCCCCGTTGAGGTCATGTCCGTGATCCGCGGTCGGCTGCTGGGCCAGAAGATCACCCTCGAACGTGCTGAAGACGCCATGACCGCTCTGGTCGACATGGCGGTGGACGAGGTCGGCCCCGCGCGGATCCTCCCCCGCATGTGGGAGCTGCGCGGCAACATCACCGCGTACGACGCCGCATACGTCGCGGCCGCAGAGCTGCTGGGGTGCCCGCTGCTGACTGGAGATCGCAGGCTGTCCCGCGCTCGTGGTGTCCGTTGCGAGATCCGAACGATCTTCGACGCCTAGTTCGCCCTCGCTTCGGTGCTGCCGTTCGCGTTCGGGTCGTTGGCGCGGGTCAGCGGGGCTCGCACGTCGGAGGACGGTGCGGTGGTCGTGGTCGACGATCCGCACCCGGAGTTCGCCGCGGCGCTCCGCGACGTGCGGTGAGGTCAGATCCCGGCGAGCTCGCGGGCGCGGCGCAGCACGTCGCGCAGCATCTCCGGGGTGAGCGTTCCGGTGAAGGTGTTCTGCTGGCTCACGTGGTAGCAGCCCAGCAGGTTCAGATCCGCGCCGCCGTCCCGCGCCGGTAGCACCGCCTCCGCGCCATGACCGAACTTCGGGCGCGGCGACGGGACCGCCCAAGCCGCGTCGTGCAGCACCGGCAGCACCGCCTGCCAGCCGAAACCGCCCAGCACCAGCACCACCCGCACCGTGTCCCGCAGCAGCACCAGTTCGCGGGCCAGCCACGGCCGGCAGGTGTCCCGCTCGGCCGGGGTCGGCTTGTTCGCGGGCGGGGCGCACCGCACCGGCGAGGTGATCCGGGTGCGGTGCAGCACCAGGCCGTCGCCGAGCCCGTGCGCGTGCGGCTGCGACGCCAGCCCCACGTCGTGCATCGCCCGGTAGAGCACGTCCCCGGACCGGTCACCGGTGAACATCCGGCCGGTCCGGTTCGCGCCGTGCGCCGCCGGTGCGAGGCCGACGACCGCGATCGCCGCGTCCGGCGGGCCGAACCCGGGCACCGGGCGCCCCCAGTAGGTCTGGTCGCGGAACGCCGCCCGCTTCTCCCGCGCCACCTGCTCCCGCCACTCCACCAACCGGGGGCACGCGGTGCAGCGCGCGATCCGCTCGTCCAACACGCCCAGTTCGCGGGCACCGTGGGCCGCCGCGGCGGGATCGGTGACGGGGTCGTCGACCAGCTCGGAGATCACGCCTCCACGGTCGCAGAAACCTCGCCGTCCCGCGGGTTCCGGCACGTAGAGTTCGGTCATGGCAGCCACCGAAACGAGCACCGGCGAAACCGGGCAGGAAACGACGACGACCCCGGCCGAACCGACCGACGACCTGGTCAGCACGCACCACACGATCACCGCGGCGGGCGGTGAGCTGTCCTACACCGCGACCACCGGCCGCATCGTGCTGCGCGAGGAGGTCACCACCGACGGCAAGTTCGACGGGCTGAAGGCGAAGGCCGAGGTGCACCTGACCTCGTACGTCGTCGACAGCGCCGAACCGCGCCCGGTGACGTTCGCCTTCAACGGCGGTCCCGGTTCGGCGAGCGTATGGCTGCACCTGGGGGTGCTGGGGCCGCGCCGCGTGCTGTCCGGGGACACCGGATCGCTCGCCGCTCCGCCCTACGGGCTCGCCGACAACCCGGAGACCCTGCTGGCGGAGAGCGACCTGGTGTTCATCGACCCGGTCTCCACCGGGTACTCGCGGGCCGTCAACGGCGGCGAGCCCGCGGACTTCCACGGCTACCAGCGGGACATCGAGTCCGTCGGCGAGGTCATCCGGCTGTGGACCTCGCGGAACGGGCGCTGGATGTCGCCGAAGTACCTGGCCGGCGAGTCCTACGGCACGCTGCGCGCAGCGGCGCTGGCCGAGC
Organism: Saccharopolyspora sp. 6M; assembly: GCF_020176775.1. Lineage (NCBI taxonomy): Bacteria > Bacillati > Actinomycetota > Actinomycetes > Pseudonocardiales > Pseudonocardiaceae > Saccharopolyspora > Saccharopolyspora sp. 6M. Next base: position 15,719 of record NZ_JAIUJZ010000101.1, on the reverse strand, counting down.
ACCTCCAGGACAAGCACGGGCTGTACCTGAACGGGCTGCTGCTGATCTCGTCGGTGCTGGACATGGGCACCATCCGGTTCACCGAGGGCAACGACCTGCCGCACGTGCTGTACCTGCCGACGTACGCGGCGATCGCGCACCACCACGGCAAGCACGGCGACCGGCCGCTGCCCGAGGTGCTGGAGGAGGCGGAGAAGTTCGCCTCCGGCGACTACGCGTGGGCGCTGTCCCGCGGCGCGCGGCTGCCCGCGTTCGAGCGCGCCGACGTCATCCGCCGCACCGCCGAGCTCACCGGCCTGTCCGAGGACTACGTGGACCGGGCGAACCTGCGCATCGAGCACCTGCGGTTCTTCACCGAGCTGCTGCGCTCCGAACGCCGCACCGTAGGCCGGATGGACGGGCGCTTCGTCGGCTGGGAGCCGGACGCCGCGGGCGAGCGGATGACCGACGACCCGAGCGTCTCCGGGATCATCGGCGCCTATTCCGCGGCCATCAACCACTACCTGCGCCAGGAACTCGACTACGCCAACGACCTGCCGTACGCGTTGCTGAGCAATCGGGTGCAGCCGTGGTCGTACAAGGAGTTCGAGGGTTCCTCGGTTTCGGTGGTGGACAAGTTGGGTGCCGCGATGCGCACCAATCCGCACCTGCGGGTGCACGTCGCCGCCGGGTACACCGATGGCGCCACACCGTATTACGCGGCGGAGCACGTGCTGGCCCGGCTGCCCATTCCCGAAGAGCTGCGCGACAACATCGAGGTCCGCTACTACCCGGCGGGCCACATGATGTACGTGCACGAGCCGTCCCGCGTCCAGCAGTCCGCTGACCTGGCCGAATTCATCCGCCAGGGCGGCTAGCGGCAGCCCCGGTGCCCGCGCATTCCAGGAATGGCTGATCACCGTGCGTTCGGAATCGGTGACGAATTGCAGCCGGACGTTTCGGTTGTGCATTCCCCTGGTTCTGGCGAGAACCGGTCAGCGCACCTGCGGTTCTGCACTTCGACCGCGGAACGGGCATGGTCAACTTCCGTTCCTTGTTGCAACATCAAAGGCATGGGCGCCAACGAGTACGACCTGTTCCGGAACATGCCCTCGGTGCCCGACACCGATCGCCCGAACTCGGCCCGCATGTACGACTACTACCTCGGCGGCTCCGCGCACTTCGCGATCGACCGCAAGGCGGCCGACGACGCGCTGGAGGTGCTGCCGCAGTCCGCGGTGTACGCGCGGGCGAACCGGGCGTTCCTCGGGCGGGTGGTGCGGTTCCTGCTCTCGGAGGGCGTCGACCAGTTCCTCGACCTGGGTTCCGGCATCCCCACCGTGGGCAACGTGCACGAGATCGCGCACCGCATCGATCCGTCGACGCGGGTCGCCTACGTCGACCACGAGCCGGTGGCGGTGGCGCACGCCCAGCGGATGCTCACCGGGCAGTCCAACGTGACGATCACCCAGGCCGACGTGCGGGATCCGCAGAGCGTGCTCACCGCGCCCGGGGTGGCCGGGATGCTCGACTTCTCCCGGCCGATCGCGGTGCTGGCCATCGCCATCCTGCCGTTCGTGCCGGACGACGAGGAGGTGCACCGGCTCGTCGCCAGCTACCGGGAGGCGAGCGCTCCGGGCAGCTGGATCGCGATCTCGCACATCTCGCAGGTGTCCGCCACCGACGAGCAGGTGCGGGTGGCGCACGAGGTGATGGCGCGGACGCCGACCCCGGTGCTGTGGCGCGACCGGGACAGCGTGCTGAGCCTGTTCGACGGGTACGTCCTGGCCGATCCGGGGCTGGTGCTCTCGCCGCTGTGGCGCCCCGATTCGCAGATCAGCTTCGGCGAGGCGGGGCAGGCGAACGCCTACGGCGGGGTGGGTCGGCTCGACGCGTGAGCGCGCGCCCCGCCCTGAGCCGGGCGGGGCGCGCTCGCGCGATCAAGCGACGACGTGCGGCCGTTCCTCCGCGAAGTGGCAGGCCGCCGGGTGTTCGCCCAGCCGCACCTCCAGCTCCGGCGCGCTCTCCGCACAGATGTCCTGCGCCTTCCAGCACCGGGTGCGGAAGCGGCAGCCCGACGGCGGGTTCGCCGGGCTCGGCACGTCCCCGGTCAGCCGGATGACCTCGCGCTTGCCGCGCAACGTCGGGTCCGGCACCGGAACCGAGGACAGCAGCGCCTGCGTGTACGGGTGCTGCGGGTGCTCGTAGATCTGCTCGTCGGTGCCGATCTCCACCATCTTGCCCAGGTACATCACGCCGACCCGGTCCGACAGGTGCCGCACCACGCCCAGGTCGTGGGCGATGAACACGTACGAGAGGCCGAACTCCTGCTGCAGCTCGCCCAGCAGGTTCATCACCTGCGCCTGGATCGACACGTCCAGCGCCGACACCGGCTCGTCGCAGACGATCACCTTCGGACGCAGCGCCAGCGCCCGCGCGATGCCGATGCGCTGCCGCTGGCCGCCGGAGAACTGGTGCGGGTAGCGCTGCAGGTGCTCGGGGTTGAGCCCCACCACCTCCAGCAGTTCCTGCACCTTGCGCTGTCGGTCGCCCTTCGGCGCCACCTCGGGGTGGATCTCGAAGGGTTCGCCGATGATGTCGCCGACGGTGCGGCGCGGGTTCAGCGACGTGTACGGGTCCTGCAGCACGATCTGCATGTCGCGGCGCAGCTTGCGCAGCTCGGCGCCGCGCATCTTGAACATGTCGCGGCCTTCGAAGGTGGCGGAGCCGCTGGTCGGCATTTCCAGCCGCATCAGCACCTGCGCCAGCGTGGACTTCCCGCAGCCGGATTCACCGACGATGCCGAGCGTCTCGCCCTTGTTCAGGTCGAACGAGACGCCGTCCACGGCGCGCACCTGCCCGACGGTGCGCTGGAAGACGATGCCGCGGTTGATCGGGAAGTGCTTGACCAGGTCCCGCACTTCGAGGATCGGCTCACTCACTGGTCATCAGCTCCTCGGCGAAGTGGCAGGCGCTGGTCCGGCCGCCCCCGAGCAGGTGCTGCTCGGGAACCTGCTCCTGGCAGCGGTCCTGGGCGCGCGGGCAGCGCGGGTGGAACGGGCAGCCGCTGGGGATCTTCATCAGGTTCGGCGGCAGGCCCTTGATCGTGTCCAGGTCCTGGCCCTTCAGGTCCAGGCGCGGGATCGACCGCATCAACCCCTCGGTGTAGGGGTGCCCGGGCTGCGCGTAGAGGCTGTAGGCGTCGGCGGCCTCGACGATGCGGCCCGCGTACATCACCACGATCCGGTCCGCGACCTCCGCGACCACGCCGAGGTCGTGGGTGATGAGGATCAGGCCCATCCCCCGCTCGCGGCGCAGCTCGTCGAGCAGGTCCATGATCTGGGCCTGCACCGTCACGTCCAGCGCGGTGGTCGGTTCGTCGGCGATGAGCAGCTTCGGGTCCAGCGCCAGCGACATCGCGATCATCGCCCGCTGCCGCATGCCGCCGGAGAACTGGTGCGGGTACTCCTTCACCCGCTGCTTCGCGTTCGGGATCTTCACCATGTCCAGCAGTTCCACGGCGCGGGCGGTGGCGTCCTTGCGGGACATGCCGCGCCGCAGCCGCAGCTGCTCGGCGATCTGGAAGCCGACGGTGAACACCGGGTTCAGCGCCGACAGCGCGTCCTGGAAGATCATCGCCATCGAGTCGCCGCGCAGCTCGCGCCGACGGGCGTCGGTGGCGGTGAGCAGGTCCTCGCCGTCGTAGCGGATGGCGCCGCCGGTGATGAAGCCCGGCGGGGTGTCCAGGATGCCCATCACGGTCTGGGCGGTGACGCTCTTACCGGAGCCGGATTCGCCCAGCACGGCCAGCGTCTCGCCGGGGTCGACGTGGTAGCTGACGCCGTTGAGCACCTTCGCGACGCCGTCGCGGGTGCGGAACTCCACGTGCAGGTCCTCGACGTCGAGCAGCCGCCCTGCCTTCTCGTCCTTGTCGGACACAGCGGTCCTCCTACTTCTGCTTCGGGTCGAGCGCGTCGCGGACAGCGTCACCGAGCATCACGAACGCCAGCACGGTGACCACCAGGAACCCGGCGGGGAACAGCAGCAGGTGCGGGGCGGTCTCGATGTAGTCGCGGGAGTCCGCGATCATCACGCCCCAGGACACCACCGGGTACTTCAGCCCGAGGCCCAGGTAGGACAACGTGGCCTCGGCGCCGATGAACCCGCCGAGCGCGATCGTGGCGTACACCAGCACCGGCGCGAGGCAGTTCGGCAGCATGTGCCGCAGGATGATCCGCGACGGCTTCGCCCCCAGGGCGCGCGCCGCCTTCACGTAGTCCTGCTGCTTAGCCGAGATCGCCGCGGACCGCATGATGCGCATCGCGATCGGCCAGGACAGCGCCGCGATCGACCCCACCACCTGCAGGATCACCCGGGTTCCGCTGGGGATGTCACCGGGCTGGTTGAAGGTGGTCAGGATGACGATGGCGCCGAGCACGAACGGCAGGCCGAGGAAGATCTCGGAGAACCGGGACAGCAGGTTGTCCAGCCAGCCGCCGTAGTAACCGCCGATGATGCCGACGACGGAGCCGATCAGCACCGTGCCCAGCGTCGCGAGCACGCCGACCGCGATGGACGCGCGGGCGCCGTAGACGGCGCGCGCGTAGATGTCCCGCCCCTGCACGTCGTAGCCGAACCAGGCGTCCGCGGACGGGCCCTGCCGCGCGTTGGTCAGGATCGCGTTGTTCGGGTCGGCGGAGGTGAACAGCTGCGGGAAGGCGACCATCAGCAGCAGCACGAAGATGATCGCCGAGGAGATCAGGAACAGCGGCCTGCGGCGCAGGTCCCGCCAGGCGTCGGCCCACAGGCCGCGCGGCTTCTCGGGCTTGATCTCGTGGGCCGCCATCGGGTCGGTCCCGGATTGCGTGGTGGTGACGACAGTGGCAGTCGGTTCAGTCATATCGAATCCTCGGGTCCAGGACCGCGTACAGGATGTCCACCAGGAGGTTCATAAGCAGGTAGACCAGCACCAGCAGCGTGACGATGCCGGTGACGGTCATGCCTTCCTTGGTGAGGATGGCCTTGTAGACCAGCCCGCCGATGCCCCGGATGTTGAACACGCCTTCGGTGACGATGGCCCCGCCCATGAGCGCACCCAGGTCGGTGCCCAGGAAGGTGATCACCGGGATCATCGAGTTCCGCAGCAGGTGCACGCCGACGACGCGGCGCGGTTCCAGACCCTTCGCGTAGGCCGTGCGCACGTAGTCGGCGCGCTTGTTCTCCATCATGCTCGTCCTGGTCAGCCTGGCCACGTAGGCCATCGACAGGCTGCCGAGCACGAAGCCCGGTACGAGCAGCTCGCCGAACGTGGGGTCCGACCCGACGGATGTCTTGATCAGCCCCAGTTCGGTGCCCAGCCACACCTTCAGCACGAACCCGGTGACGAACACCGGCAGCGAGATCAGGAACAGCGTGGAGACCAGCACCAGGCTGTCCAGGAACCCCTTGCCGCGCAGGCCGGTGACGATGCCGGCCAGGACGCCGATGACGGCCTCGATGACCAGCGCCACCAGGGCCAGCCGCACGGTGGTCGGGTAGGCGTTGGCGATCAGCTGCGAGATCTGGACGCCGTTGTAGGTCTCGCCGAAGTCCCCGCTGAACAGCTGCGCGAGGTACTTGAAGTACTGCACGACGAGCGGGTCGTCCAGGTTGAACTGCTCCGTCATCTCCTTGACGTACGACTCCGGGCAGGGCCGCTCACCGCACTTGCCGGCGAACGGATCACCCGGGACGGCCCACACCATCGCGTAGATGAGGAATGTGGTGCCGATGAAAACTGGGATCAACTGCAACAGCCGTCGCAGTACGTAACGTCCCACCGGTCCTCCTGTGCACGAAGAACGCGGCCCGGCCCCCCCCCGGGGGGGGGGGGGGCGCCGGGCGCCTCGCTCTGCTTACTGCTGCTTCAGCGTCACCGACGTCAGGTCCAGCTTGCGGAACGGCGTCGCCTTCGCTTCGGCCAGCCGCTCGGTGGAGAAACCGGCCTGGACCGGCTGCGTCCACAGCGGGATCACCGGCATGTCGTTGGCCAGCAGCTTCTCCGCGTCCGCGTAGAGCTTGTTGGCCGCTTCCACGTTCGGCGCGGCGTTGGCCTTGTCCAGCGCGGCGTCGAAGGCCGGGTTGGAGTACTCGCCGTCGTTCGAGGACGCACCGGTGCGGTACAGCTGCGTCAGGAACGTCTCGATGTTCGGGTAGTCCGCGACCCAGCCGGTGCGGTACATGCCGGTGAACTCGCGGGCGTTGGCCTGGCGGCGGAACTCGCTGAAGGTGGGGGTCGGCGTGTACTGCACGTCGATGCCCAGGTTCTGGCGGATGCTGGACGCGACCGCCTCGGACCACTCGTTGTGGCCGCCGTCGCCGTTGGTGATGATCGTCAGCGTGCCGTCGAACCCGCCGGCCTTGGCCAGCAGCTGCTTGGCCTTCTCCGGGTTGAACGTGCAGTACTCGCCGCACTGGCCGGGCACGAAGCCCTCGACCGACGGGGAGGTCCAGCCGTCGGCGGGCTGGCGGCTGCCGGCGAAGATCTGCTGGGTGATCGTCGGGCGGTCGATCGCCATCGAGATCGCCTTGCGCAGGTCCGGGTTCTTGAAGCGCTCGTCGTAGAGCGGGAACGCGATGTTCTGGGTCAGCAGACCCGGCTTCTCCTGGGCACCTTCGCCGAGGTCGGCGCGCCACTTGTCACCGGTGAGCGCCGAGACCGGCACCTGACGGATGAAGTCGAGGTTGCCCGAGACCAGGTCCTGGTAGGCGGTGTCGAGCTCGTCGTAGACCTTGAACTCGACCGCGCCGACCTTGGCCTTGTCGTCGCCCTTGAACTCGTCGTAGCGGGTGACGGTGAGGCTCTCGTTCGGCGACCGGGAGTCGAACTTGAACGGGCCGTTGCCGATCGGCTTGTCCTCGAACCCGTCCTTGTCGGTGTAGAACACCTCGGGCAGCGGGTAGAACGCCGAGTAGCCCAGCATGGTCGGGAAGATCGCCAGCGGGGCCTTGAGCTCGACCTGGAACGTGTTCGGGTCGAGGACCTTCAGCCCGGACATCGTCTCGGCGGTCGGCTTCGGGGCCTCCTGCGGGCCGCTCGCGCCGTCCGGGTCCGCGGGGTTGACGTCGTCGTAGCCCTTGATCTGCTCGAAGAAGCTCGCGCCCTGCTGCCCGTTCGGGCCGTAGGCGGTGTAGTTCCAGGCCTTGACGAAGCTGTCGGCGGTGACGGGGGACCCGTCGTGGAACGTCCAGCCCGGCTTGATCTTGATGGTGAACGACTTGTTGTCAGGCGAAGGAGTGATCTGCTCCGCCATCTCGTTGCTCACCGAAGCGTCGTCCGGCGAGTACTTGACCAAGCCGGAGAAGATCGAGTCGATGACGTTGCCGCCGTTGACCTCGGTGGTGTTGCCGGGGATCAACGGGTTCTCCGGCTCGCCCCACTCGACGGTGACCGTGTCCGCCGACGCCGAACTCCCGCCGCCACCGCAGCCGGAGGCCAGCAAGGCCACCGCCAGCGGGGCCGCCAGCATCGCGGCCAGACGTCCCTTTCGCATGCGTCCTCCCACTTCCCACGCGCGCCCCTGCGAGGATTTCTCGGGGTCACACCTCGCGGCGACGATGTTCACCACCGCGATAGATGAGCGTAAACATAAATGAGAAACCCCCACCCGCAGTGCCCCGTCACAAATCCGTCACTTTCTGGTTCGATCCAGAAACCAACCTATCCACACGCCGGAGGCGATCGACCACACTCTGAGAACTAGCTGATAGACAGGGCGATCCCGTCCAGGATGTCGTGCTCGGACACCGCGACCGCATCGATCCGGGCGCGCTCGGCCAGCTCGTCGGCGAGGACCTTGACGACGAGCGCACCACCACTGATCACGTCGACCCGACCCGGGTGCATGGAACCGATCGCAGCGCGTTCTTCATGAGTCATCGCCAACAGCTCCGAAGTCGTTTCTCCGAGCTGTTTCTGGGATAAACGGGAAAGGTGAATTGCCGCGGGATCGTAAACCGGCAAGTTCTGCGCCACCGCGGACAGCGTGGTCACCGTTCCGGCGACTCCGACCCAGGTCCGGGCGCCGGAGGCGTCCACCGCGGCGAACGCCTCGTCCAGGATGCCGCGAGCGACCCGCTCGGCCTCGGCGACGTCCGCCGCGGATGGCGGGTCGGTGTGCAGGCAGCGCTCGGTGAGCCGCACGCAGCCGACGTCGGCGGAGAAGGCCGCGTCGATCCGGGCCTGCGCGCCGTCCCAGCTCCCCACGACGAGCTCGGTGGAGCCACCCCCCACGTCGGTGACCACGAACGGGCCGTCGGCGGGGTCGAAGTCACCGACCGCACCGATGAACGACAGGCGCGCCTCCTCGTCCCCGGTGATCACCTCGGCGTCGACGCCGAGGGTCTCGCGCACCATCGCGAAGAAGACGTCCCGGTTCGCGGCGTCGCGGGTCGCCGAGGTCGCCACCATCCGGATCCGCTCCACGCCCTTGCGGCGCGCGATGGCCGCGTAGTCGACGAGCGCCGCCCGGGTGCGCTCCAGCGCTTCCTCGGCGAGCCGGCCGGTGGCGTCGACGCCCTGGCCGAGCCGGACCACCCGCATCTCGCGGTGCACGTCGCGCAGGTCGCGGACGCCGTCGGAGCTCGCGGTCACGTCGGCCACCAGCAGCCGGATCGAATTCGTCCCGCAGTCGATCGCGGCCACCCTGGACATGGGCTTCTCCTCGCTCTGGTCGGTGCTCCGGAGCGATTGCCCCGTTCCTCGATCGGCGACCACGCTAGCGGCTGCCGGGGAACGGTTCGGCGCGGACTCACCGGCGGCGTGTCGGCGCAACCCGGGACGGCGGACCGGCACCGGCCGGGTGAACGACTTCCGCCGCCGGTCAGGCGGTGCGGACCGACCGGTCCACCCTCGGGCGAGATTCGAGCTCACTCACCTGATCGGATGATCATGGGCGGGGCTTGAAGTCGGCGGGCACCTCGCACGCCTGCAGCGGACCGGTGGACGCGGGCCGCACGAGCACGACCTCGCCGGGCTTCGCCTCCCCCGGATCGCTCGTGCCCGCCTCCAGCCGAGGGGCGGCGGTCTCCCCGCCGCGCAGGACGAACCGGCCTTCGTCGAGCGCGCCGACCTCGCACGGGTCCAGGACGCCCGCGGCCTCCGGGAACGTCGAGGAGACCGGGGTGCTCGGTTCGGTCGGGTCGGTGCTCGGCCGGGAGGTCGGCTCCGAGGTCGCGGACCCGGGCGGGCGCGGTCCGGCCGTGGGTCGCCCTGGGTCGGCGGACGGCGGGGCGGTGCTCGACGGGACCTCGTCCGGGTTCGAGGGCTCCCCCGTCGCGGACGGCCGGGACGGCTCCTCGCTGGACGGCTGGGCGCCGGAGGTCGGGCCGGGGTCGCTCGGTTCCTCCGACGCCGGGGCACCGGGTTCCGTCGGGGTCGGACCGGCGGACGGCGGCGCATCGGACGGCGGGGCGTCCGAAGGCGGCCGGTCCGAAGGCGGCTGATCCGCAGGCGGGACCGAACCGGACGTCGGCGGGGCGGACGGGTCCTCCGGGTCCGAGCTCTCCGCGGGCGCGGGTGCGGGCGAGGTCGCACCGTCCTCCGGCGCCGGCTCGTCCGGCCGCCCCGGTTCCGGCGGTGCGTCCGCACCGGGGTCCGCGGTCGACGCCCCCGGCCAGGTGGGCCGCGCGGCCTCGTCCGGCGCGGGCGGCGCGCCGGGTGACGGCGGGGTCAGTGCCGACGCGCCCGAGCCGGGCTCCGGCGGCGCGGCGATCACCTGCTCCGGCCGGGCCGCGGGCAACCTGCTGCCCGCGAGCACGTCGCGCCCGTCGGGTTCCGGCAGCGGCTCCACCGGCTGCGGGAACGCGCCGTCCGCGTAGGCGTCGGCCCAGGTCAGCACCGTGCGCACGTAGTCGTCGGAGTGGTTGTAGCGGAACACCGCCTCCGCCAGCGCCCGCCGTTCCCGCAGGTCTCCACCGGCGCTGCACAGGTAGGCGCCCGCGGTGGCCGCCGCGTCGTGCACGTTGTGCGGGCTGAGCTCGCCGTCGTCGTTGCCGTCGAGGGCGTACTCGTTCCAAGTGCCGGGGATGAACTGCATGGCGCCGACGGCGCGGTCCCACACCGGGTCGCCGTCCAGGCTGCCGCCGTCGGTGTCCGGGATGGCGGCGACGCCGGGTCCGCCGCTGAGCCGGGGCCCGAGGATCGCGGAGAGGGCGTTGCCGTCGACGTCGACCTCGCCTCCGCGGGCGTGCGCGGATTCGATGCGGCCGATGGAGGCGAGCACCGACCAGTGCACGCCGCAGCCCGGGTGCGTGCCGACGAGCCGGTCGGCGGCACCGACGTAGGCGGCCATCATCGGCTCGGGGATGTCGAGTCGTCCGCTGGGCTGGTCGTCCGGCGGACCGGGCAGGCGCTGCGGCCGGCCCGCGAGGTCGAGCAGTTCGGTGCTGGGTTCGCGGGTCTGCGGCAGGTGCCCGCTGGCTCCGTAGAGCCCGCTGTCCGGGGCGGATTCGGCGCGCCCGTCGCGCACGGTCGGCGGCGGCAGCGAGAGCAGGGTGCTGGAGGCGGCGACGAGGAGCAGCGTGGGGGTGAGCGCGGTCGCGGCGCGCCACCGGCGCCGGTTCCGGCGGCGAGCGGTGGGACGGGTGTTGCGAACTGCCACGGTGCCTCCAGCCCCCACGAGATCGTCCGCGCTCGGGGCATCGCCACCGGCGCTGGATCCGTCACCACGGTGGCACGAAGCGGCGCGTCACGACTCTTGCGCTCACTCGATCGAGTGGCATTAATAGCAGCTTCGATCATGCTCTGTGATCAAGCCAGCTGATCGAACACGATGGAGTCGATCTCCGCAGGCCGAGGCCCCGCCGCACGCGGTTCCGCCGGCACTGCGCGAGAGGCACCACCCCAGGAGTGAGTGCTCCGGCGACGCGCGCCGCCGCCCCGCGACCGCAGCGGGCCGGGCGACGACGCGCAACCGATCAGTCCGCGGGCTCGGGCGCCTTCTCCGGCCAGCGGCGCTCGATGATCTCCAGCGCCTCGTCGCCGAACGGGTTCACCCCGGGCCCCGTGGCCAGCGAGTGCGCCACGTGGACGTGCAGGCACTTCACCCGGTCCGGCATGCCGCCCGCCGTGACCCGGGTGCCCAGCGACTCGATCGCGTCCCGCTCCGCCAGGTAGGACTCGTGCGCGGCGCGGTAGCGCTCCGCCAGCTCCGGGTCCGCGGCGAGCCGGTCCTGCATCTCACGCATCAACCCCTCGGCCTCCAGCGTGGAGCAGTGCGCCACCAGCCGCGGCGAGGTCAAGTAGTACAGGGTCGGGAACGGCGTGCCGTCCTCCAGGCGCGGGTGCGTCTGCACCACGGCCGGCTCCCCCGCCGCGTCGCGCGCCGCCACCGCGCGCAGCCCGCGCGGCGGTCGGCCCAGCTGGCGGGCGATGCTGTCGCGGTCGCTCGCGGCGACCGCCGAAGTGTTGCTCACGTCAGTTCCCTGTCAGCGACTTCCACAGATCCGAGTACCAGGCGCCGTCCTCCTCCGGTTCCGGCGCCGTGGGCGGCGTGGCCGGTCGGCCGGGCAGGTCCACGATGTACGGCGTCTCCCCGGGCCGCACGTACCCCAGCCGGGAGCGGGCCTCGGCCTCCACCCGCTCCGGGTCGGAAAGCTGCGCCTTGCGCAGTTCCAGTTCGCGCACCTGCTGGACGAGCTCGGTGCGCTGCTGCTCCTGCGCGGCGAGTTCACCGCGCTGGCTCAGGTAGGTGCGCAGCGGCACGGACACGCTCAGCGCCATCGCGCACAGCAGCAGCGCCAGCAGCGCCGCCCGCCGCGTCGAGGAGAGCTTGAACGCGCCCGCGGTCTCCGAGCGGGATCCGGTCTTCGACCGCGGGGGGGGGGCCCCCCGGGGGGGCCCCCCCGGGGCCGGCCCCCGGGGGGGGGGGGGGGGGCGCCCCCCCGGGGGGGGGCCCCCCGCCCCCCCGCCCCCCCCGGCGGGGGGGGCCGGCCCCCCCCCCCCCCGGGGCCCCGGGGGGGGCCCGGGGGCCCCCCCCGGGGCCCCCCCCCCGCGGCGCCCCCCCCCCGCGTCCCGGACCGCTTCGCGGTGGTCTGCGCCTCCGAACGGCGGCGCGCACCGTTCCCGCGCGTCGACGAGGAACCGTCCCCGCGACGGCGCTGCTGTCGATCAGAAGATCGCCCGCTCGGCATCGTCCGCACCCGTCGTCGTGGTCACCCGGCCTCGCGGACCGCTGGTGACCAGGATGTCACGCCTCCAGGTTGAGCCGCGGGAAAGCCAGCTCACCCGCGTAGCGGGCGGCGTCCCCGAGCGCTTCCTCGATGCGCAGCAGCTGGTTGTACTTGGCGACCCGCTCGCTGCGCGCCGGGGCACCGGTCTTGATCTGGCCGCAGCCGGTGGCCACCGCGAGGTCGGCGATCGTGGTGTCCTCGGTCTCGCCGGAGCGGTGGCTCATCATGCTCTTGTAGCCGCAGGAGTTCGCCAGGTTCACCGCGTCCAGCGTCTCGGACAGGGTGCCGATCTGGTTGACCTTCACCAGCAGCGCGTTGCCCGCGCGGCGGTTGATGCCCTCTTCGAGGCGCTCCGGGTTGGTGACGAACAGGTCGTCGCCGACCAGCTGCACCCGCTCGCCGAGCTCGCTGGTCAGCTGCACCCAGCCGTCCCAGTCGTCCTCGCCCAGCGGGTCCTCGATGGAGACCAGCGGGTAGTTGTCGAGCAGCTCGGTGTAGTAGCCGGTCATCTGCTCGGCGCTGCGCTTGGCCTTCTCGAAGGTGTAGGCGCCGTCCTCGAAGAACTCGGTGGCGGCGACGTCCAGCGCGAGCACGATGTCGGTGCCCAGCTTGAACCCGGCCTTGTCCACGGCCACCGCGATGAGGTCGAGGGCCTCGCGGTTGTTCGGCAGGTCGGGGGCGAAGCCGCCCTCGTCACCGAGCCCGGTGGGCAGGCCCTTGGCCTTGAGCACCGACTTCAGCGCGTGGTAAGTCTCCGCACCCCAGCGCAGCGCGTCGGAGAAGGAGTCCGCACCCACCGGCGCGATCATGAACTCCTGCACGTCCACCCCGGTGTCGGCGTGGGCGCCACCGTTGAGGATGTTCATCATCGGCACCGGCAGCACGTGCGCGTTGGGGCCGCCGACGTAGCGGAACAGCTCCAGGCCCGCCGAGTCCGCGGCGGCCTTCGCGACGGCCAGCGAGGCGCCGAGGATGGCGTTGGCACCGAGCCGGGACTTGCCCGGGGTGCCGTCGAGGTCGACGAGCTTCTGGTCGACGACGCGCTGCTCGGTCGCGTCCAGGCCGGCCAGCTCCGGGCCGATCTCGTCGAGGACCGCTTCGACGGCCTTCTCGACGCCCTTGCCGCCGTAGCGCTCGGCGTCGCCGTCCCGCAGCTCGACCGCCTCGTGCTCACCGGTGGAAGCGCCCGACGGGACGGCCGCGCGGGCCAGCGTGCCGTCTTCCAGTGCCACTTCGACCTCGACGGTGGGGTTACCGCGCGAGTCCAGGATCTCGCGGGCGCCGACCTGTTCGATGATCGCCACGTGTGCTCCTAACCAGGGTTTGAGGTATGGGCGGCCCGCCCCGCCTCGCCCGTGCGCGCGAGCGGGCGCCGATCGCCCCACGACCGCCCCCGAGCCTATCGGTGGGCGCGAGGCCGGTGCGGCCGACTTCGCGCACGCCACACCGCGCACGTCCGCCGGAACGGCCGAGATCGCCCCGGTGGCCACGCGCGGTGATCGCCGGCGGCCTGGACGGGCCCCGGTGACATCCGCTCGGCCGTCGAGGAACACCGGGCTCGGCACGTACCGTTGAGCGGACCATGAGCAGCGAAGGCACCGTTGAAGCGTTCCGCCGGGCGGAGAGCCTGGTCGCCCAGCGCCGACCTTGGGAAGCTCTCCGCGCACTGCAACCCGTGCTCGACATCGCCGAGGACAAGCCCTCCGTCCAGCTGCTGCTGGGGAGGGCTTACCTGTTCACCGCCCAGTTTCGCCGGGCCGAGGCCGCGTTCCTGCGGGTGATCGAGCTCGATCCGTCCGACCACTACGCCCGGCTGGTGCTGGGCCGCACCCTGCAGCGGCAGGGACGGCTCCGGGAGGCACGCAGCCAGGTCCAGCTGGCGGCGGTGATGAATCCCGACCCCGCCTACCAGGAGGCGCTGGGCGAGATCAACGCCCGGCTGGCCACCCGCGGCGGCTGAGCCCCGGGGTTCATCCCCGGCGGCTCGCGGCCGCCGAGTAGCTCTCCGCGATCGCGTACACCTTCTGCCCGTACTCCACCGAGTTGTTGTACGACATCACCGCGCCCCACCAGCCGGCGCCGGTGGTCAGGTCGCGCCCGCTGGAGCACAGGTAGCGCGCCGCGGCCATCGCCGCGTCGTCCAGGTTCTGCGGGTCGCCGATCCCGTCGCCGTTGCCGTCGGTGGCCCACTTGCGCCAGGTGGACGGGATGAACTGCATCGGGCCGACCGCCCGGTCGTGCACCGGGTCGCCGTCGAGCGCCCCGCCGTCGGTGTCGCCGATGGCCCGCACGCCGGGAGTGCCGTCCAGCGCCACGCCGATGATCGGGCTGGAGGGCACCGCGTCGTCGCCGAGCACCCGGTTCCCGTAGCGCCCGTGGTTGGACTCGATGCGGCCGATCCCGGCGAGCATGGCCCAGGAGATGCGGCAGCCGGGCTGGTACTGGCGCATCGCCAGGTCCGCGTTGACGTAGGAGATCAGCGCTCGGGACGGCACGTCCGCCGAGGCGGCGACGTGATCGGCCCATTCCCGCACCGGGTCTTCGCCCGCGGGCGCGGACTGCTGCGCGGGCTCGGGGACGAGGGGCGCGGCGGAGCCGGGCAGCACCGGCGCGGGTTCCACCACGACCTGCTCGGGCGGTGGGCCGGCCGCGGGTGCGGCTTCGGGCCGGGTGAGGGTCGAGGCCAACGCGACCCCGGCGCCCATCGTGGCGACGAGGGCCAGCGCCACGGCCAAGCGTCCGACGGCGGCGGCCACTCCGCGCAGCCGGGAGGCGGTCGGGTCGGTCACGCGATCAGGCTACTTGCCGGTAGTCGCGAGAACTAGGAGCGAACACGAATCGACCATCCGCCCTCGGACCAGGGACTCGATCAGTCGGTGCCGAAGAGGGTGCGGCTGGTCTTGCCGTAGTGGTCCGCGTGGTCGAGCACGTCCTGCCCGTAGTCGTGGCTCTCGTTGTAGTCGAGCAGCGCGACCCAGAACCGGTCCGGGTCCTGCAGGTCGCCGCCGACGGTGCACAGGTACTCGGCGGCGGCGAGCGCGGCGTCGTCGATGTCGTTGGGGTCGGCGACGCCGTCGCCGTCGGCGTCCACGGCCCACCGCTCCCAGGTGGTGGGGATGAACTGGAGGGGCCCGATGGCCCGGTCGAAGACGGGGTCGCCGTCGAGCCTGCCGCCGTCGGTGTCCTCGATGCGCTTGACGCCGTGGCTGCCGTCCAGCGGCAGGCCGATGATCGGGATGGTGGGTCTGCCGGTCTCGTCGAGGCGGGCGCCGCCGTAGCGGCCGTGGCTGGATTCGATGGCGCCGATCCCGGCGAGGGTGGTCCAGCCGAGCCCGCAGCCGGGGTGGCTCTGCGCGACGGCTCCGGCGGCGTAGCCGTAGGCCTGCAGGGCGGCGCGGGGGATGTTGAGCTCGTCGGACATCGATTCGGCCCAGGCGGTGAGCTGCAGCTGGGGCCGTTCCGTGGTGGGCAGCGGCGGGCCGCCTTCGGGCAGCACCCGGACCGGGGGCGGGTCGACGCCGCCGTCGGGG
>NZ_JAIUJZ010000100.1:0-695 GCF_020176775.1 Saccharopolyspora sp. 6M | reverse complement strand
GCGCGAACGACCCCCGGCCGAACCGGACCCGGCGGAGCTGATCACCCGGCTGCGCGGTGAGCGGGACGCGCACCTGGAGATGCTGCGCCGGGTGACGGCCGAGTTCGACAACTACCGCAAGCGGATGCTGCGGGAGCAGACCACGCACCTGGACCGGGCCGCCGAGGGCGTGCTCACCCAGCTGCTGCCGGTGGTGGACGCGGTGGAGATCGGCGCCCGGCACCACCCGGAGGCGTTGGGGCCGGTGCACGAGCAGCTGCAGCACACCCTCGCCGCCGAGGGCCTGCACCGGTTCGACCCGCTGGGCGAACCGTTCGACCCGGCCGTGCACGAGGCGGTGGCGCCGGAGGAACCGCCCACCGTCGTCCCGATGCGCCGCGCTCCCGAGGCGGAGGCGGTGGTCGCCGAGGTGCTGCGGCCCGGCTACCGGGTGCACGGACACCTGCTGCGCCCGGCGCTGGTCCGCCTCGCCCCTTCCCCGGCAGCGGAGTGAACGGACCGTTCGTCCAGCTCTATCGGACAAGCGGTCCGTTCACCCACCCGAACACCGAGACGATCTCACCTGCTGCTGGAGTGAACGGACCGTTCGTCCCATCTAGTTGGTCGAACGGTCCGTTCACCCGCGCTCGGAGGTCATGTTCGTTTCGGGTGAACGGACCGTTCGTCCCGTTCCATTGGCCGAACGGTCCGTTCAC
>NZ_JAIUJZ010000099.1:0-15063 GCF_020176775.1 Saccharopolyspora sp. 6M | reverse complement strand
TTTTGGGGGGCCCCCCGGGCCCCCCCCCGGGCCCCCGGGTTTTGTTTGGGTGGGGGTCCCTCGGGCTGGGCG
Source organism: Saccharopolyspora sp. 6M (assembly GCF_020176775.1). Classification (NCBI taxonomy): domain Bacteria; kingdom Bacillati; phylum Actinomycetota; class Actinomycetes; order Pseudonocardiales; family Pseudonocardiaceae; genus Saccharopolyspora; species Saccharopolyspora sp. 6M. The sequence continues at coordinate 14,991 of NZ_JAIUJZ010000099.1, read as the reverse complement.
GCCTTGCCGTGGGCCCTGGGGCGCCCCCCACTTCGCCGAACCGGCCGGGGCGGGCGGTTCGTCCGCCCAGATCAGGTGCACCTGGTCGTGCCGGGCCAGGTGGGCGACGGCGGCGTCGACGGACCGGAACCGCGCGCGCCCGCGCCCGTCCTCGGCCGCGAACACCTCTGCCGCGTCGCCGAAGTCGAGGCCCCAGCACCGCACGAACCCGTCCTCCCGGACCCCGATCTCCTCGCACACCGCGAACAACCGCGGCCGGTGTACGGCCACCAACTCCCCCAGCTCCGCCCGGAACTCCTCGACGGTCGGGGTGGTCGTGCTCGTCGATTCCACGTTTCTCCTCTGCCGGACGCGCGCATCCGCTCCACTGTGGACATATCGCCCGATCGGGAGGGACGCGTCGCGGATACGATCACCGCTTCTCGGACGCCGGGAACGTAGCAACGCCGGAACCGGCCGGGAAATCGCAGATCACCACGACACGTTCAGGGGTTGCACGCGCGACCGGGTCGCCGAGGGAGGTCAGCAGTGCCGAAGTTCGCCGGTTCCCAGGCAAGGGCGATCGGAGCTGAGATGCGCCGAGCCCGAGATTCACTCGAATGGACCTTGGAGACGTTGGCGGCGGCGACGGACATATCCCGATCCACCCTGTCCCGCATCGAGACGGGCGCACGCCGCGCCGACGTCGGCGAAGGTCGCCTCCATCCTCACCGCTCTCGCCGTCACCGGCCCTGCCAAACAACGCCTGCTGCGGCTGGCGGGTGAAGGTGCCGGAACATGGGTTGAGATCGGTTCGGCAATGGAACAACAGCTCAGCGCGATCGCGGCGTACGAGAGCGAGGCCCGTTCGATCTCCGATTTCCAGATCTCGGTGGTTCCCGGGCTGCTCCAGACTTCCGACTACGCTCGGAATCGAACGACCTCCTCACCCGCTACGCAAAGAGGTACGAACATGATCTTTGAGTTCCGCAAGAGCAGCTACAGCGGCGGCGGGAGCGGCACCTGCGTCGAAGTCGCCCTCAACGTCCCCGGCACCCGCGCCATCCGCGACAGCAAGAACCCGGCCGAGAGCCCGCTGTTCTTCGACCGGCGGACGTTCACGGCGTTCCTGACCGCGATCAAATCCGACCGCTACCCCGCTGCCTGATCCGCACTTGCGAACGGCCCATCCGCCCGAGCAGCGCGGGCGGATGTGCCGTTCAGCCAGGTGGTGTCAGGAGAGGAAGCGCTCCAGGGCGTCGGCGCCCGCGGGGGCTCCGCCGCTGGTGAGGACGGCTTCGCGCATCTCGGCGAGGTTGGCGCGGATCTGCTCGTCCGCGGCGACCTCGTCCACGGTGGCGCGCAGCAGCTCCGGCGTGACGTCGTCGGCCTGCAGCCGCTTGCCGAGCCCGAGCTCCTGGGCGCGGTCGGCGTTGGCCTCCTGTTCCGGCATCTGCGGGAACGCGATCGGCGGCACGCCGTAGTACAGCGTCTCCATCGTCGAGTTCATGCCGGTGTGGGTGAGGAACGCGGTGGCGTGCTGGAGCACCGCGGGCTGCGGGAAGCTCGTGCGCACCTCGAAGTTCTCCGGGATCTCGCCCAGGTCGGCTTCCTGCACGACCTTGCCGATGGACATGGCGACCTGCCAGCCGGAGTCGCGGAACGCCTCGATGCACAGCCGGAAGAACTCGGGGCGCTGGTTGAACACGGTGCCCAGCGAGATGAACAGCAGCGGCCTGTCACCGTGCTTCGGCTTCCAGTCGACGACGCCGCGCTGCCCCACGGACGGGCCGATGAACTCGAAGCGGTCGTCGAAGGTCTCGGAGCGCAGCTGGAACTTCTTCGGCAGGAACACCAGGTTCAGCGGCGACGGCTTCGCCTGCCCGAACGAGGACGGGTCGAAGGTGACGCCGAACTCGGTGGTGAGCTCCTTCATCCGCTTCGCGAAGTCCTGCACGATCGGGTGGTTCGGGTCGAAGGGGTTCTCGTCGTCCTTCTTCACCATCACGTCGCGCATCGAGAAGTGCTCGTTGCCCGCGAAGTGCGGGATGAGCGACACCTCGGGCACGCCCAGCTTCTCGGCGAGCATCGGACCGGTGGCCTCGGCCTGGTCGAAGCACACCGCGTCCGGCAGGTCCTGGCGGAAGTGCTCGACGAGCTTCGGGAACGACCGCTGGATGTCCTCGATGCGGAACTCCAGCATCGGGGCCATGGCCTCGGGCGTGAACTTGGCGAAGTTGGTGGGCATCTCGGGCATCACGGTGCCGGTGTCGAACAGCGTGGCACCGGCGGCCTGGACGGCGTCGTGGAATTCGGGACCGATGGCGTAGGTGACGCGGTGGCCGCGGCGGACGAGCTCCTCCACCAGCGGCAGCGTCGGGTTGACGTGTCCGTGCGCGGTCATGCTGACGAACGCGAAGTGCTTGCTCATGTTCCCCTCGGATGAGACTTGCCCGGACCGGCCCATACCCGCCGCGCCCGATCGACCTAGCCCATGGTCCTCCGAACGCGGCGCCGAAAAAAGGTGTTTTCCGCAACCAATTACCTTCACAGCGAGCGAAATGCCGCCAAATCAAGGCTCTGAACTGCGACGTTCCCGATATGCGGCGTTCGGGTGTGATCCACACCGCTGCCGCCGGCACGCCGCGCCGAAGCCGGGCACCGAGCGCGCGGTGGCGGCCTCGACCGTGGCGTAGCGTGCCGCCATGCCGACTCCAGCGCAGCAGCTCATCCCCGCCGGCCTCGACCGCTTCGGTGCCCTGGTGCACGCCGTCGAGCGGTGGGACGACCCGACGCCGTGCAGCGCGTGGACCGTCCGCGACCTCGTCGGCCACCTCGTCGCCGAACACCGCTGGGCACCGCACCTGCTCGCCGGGGAGACCCTGGAGCAGGTCGGCGACCGCTACGACGGCGACCTGCTCGGCGACGACCCGGTGCGCGCGTGGGACGACGCCGCCCGCGGATCCCGCGCGGCGTGGGCGTCCGCCGACCTGACCGGGACCGCCCGGTTCTCCTTCGGCGAAGCGCCGATGACCACCTACGCCGAGCAGATGCTCATCGACCTCACCGTGCACGGCTGGGACCTGGCGCGCGCCACCGGGCAACCCGAGGACCTCGACCCGGCCGCCGTCGACCTCGGCCTCGCCTACGCACGCCCCAACGCCGAGCGGATGGTCGGCCTCGGCATCATCGACCCGCCGATCCCCACCGACAGCACAGACCCCGCCGTGCAACTCCTCTCCCTGCTGGGCCGCCGCGCCTGACCGCCCGCCCCCAGGGGAACACGACTCTTTCCTGTCAGCGGCGAAGCCGATGAGCAGCGACCACGCACGCAGCCGGACCACCCGCGGGTTCTCAGCTGTTCCCTCGCGAGGACAGCGATTTCTCCTGTGGCGGAGCCACCGGTGAAATCGATCCCGCAGCGAGGGAACCGCTGAGGTTCCGCCACCCCAGTGCTACGCAACAAGCGCGAAGCGCCCCGGGTGAATTCACCCGGGGCGCTTCGTCAGACGCTCGATCAGACCAGCGGGCGGTCCGTCGGGGCGATCGGGGCGGGTAGCACGTCCCGGCCCGTCAGGTAGCGGTCCACCCCGGCGGCCGCGGACCGGCCCTCGGAGATCGCCCACACGATCAGCGACTGGCCGCGGCCCATGTCGCCCGCCGTGAACACACCGTCCACAGTGGTCATGAAGTCCGAGTCGCGGGCGACGTTGCCGCGCTCGTCGAGCTCCACGCCTAGATCGGTGAGCAGGCCCTCCTTCTCCGGGCCGACGAAGCCCATCGCCAGGAAGGCCAGCTGGCACGGCAGCTCCCGCTCGGTGCCCTCGACCGGCACGAAGCGGCCGTCCTCGCGGCGCACCTCCGCGAGCCGCAGCGCGCGCAGGTTCCCGTTCTCGTCGGCGAGGAACTCCTGGGTGTTGACGGAGAACAACCGCTCCCCGCCCTCCTCGTGCGCCGAGGTCACCTTGAACGTCATCGGGTACGTCGGCCACGGCTGGTTGTCCGGCCGCGTCGACGGCGGCGTCGGCATGATCTCCAGCTGGGTGACCGACTTCGCGCCCTGCCGGTGCGCGGTGCCGACGCAGTCCGCACCGGTGTCACCGCCGCCGATCACCACGACGTCCTTGCCCGCGGCGTCGATCGGCGAGGACGGCAGGTCGCCCTCCTGCACCTTGTTGGCCAGCGGCAGGTACTCCATCGCCTGGTGCACCCCGACCGCCTCGCGGCCGGTGATCGGCAGGTCCCGGGCCGCGGTGGCGCCGCCGGCGAGGACCACCGCGTCGTAGTCGGCCTTCAGCTGCTCCACCGACACGTCCACGCCGACGTGCACGCCGGTGCGGAACTCGGTGCCCTCGGCCCGCATCTGGCCGAGCCTGCGGTCCAGGCGCCGCTTCTCCATCTTGAACTCGGGGATCCCGTAGCGCAGCAGCCCGCCGATGCGGTCCGCCCGCTCGTAGACCACCACGTCGTGGCCCGCGCGGGTCAGCTGCTGGGCGGCGGCCAGGCCGGACGGCCCGGATCCGATCACCGCGACCCGCTTGCCGGTCTTCGACGCGGGCGGCTGCGGCGGCACCCGGCCCTCCGCCCAGGCCCGGTCGATGATCTCGATCTCGACCTGCTTGATCGTCACCGGATCGGAGTTGATGCCGACCACGCACGCCGCCTCGCACGGGGCGGGGCACAACGTCCCGGTGAACTCCGGGAAGTTGTTCGTGGCGTGCAGCCGCTCGATCGCCTCGCTCCAGTCGTCGCGCCAGGTGAGGTCGTTCCACTCCGGGATCAGGTTGCCCAGCGGACAACCGTTGTGGCAGAACGGGATGCCGCAGTCCATGCAGCGGCCCGCCTGCTCCTTGACCCGGCCCGGCTCGAAGTCCAGGTAGACCTCGCGCCAGTCCTTGATCCGGATGTCCACGGGGCGGCGCTCGGGCGTCTGGCGCGCCGTGGTGATGAAGCCCTTCGGGTCAGCCATGAGCCGCCTCCATGATCGCCTGGTCAACGTCGCGGCCGTCGCGCTCGGCGGCGGTCTGCGCGGCCAGCACGCGCTTGAAGTCGCGCGGCATGACCTTCGCGAAGCGCGCCACCGCGCGGTCCCAGTCCGCCAGCAGTTCCGCGGCCACCTGCGAGGCCGTCTGCTCGTGGTGCCTGCGGACCCGGTCGTGCAGGAACTCCCGGTCGGCCTCGTCCAGCTCGTCGAGGTCCACCATCTCCGGGTTGATCCGCTCCTCCCGCAGGTCCAGCACGTAGGCGATGCCACCGGACATGCCGGCCGCGAAGTTGCGGCCGGTGCCGCCGAGGATCACCGCGCGGCCACCGGTCATGTACTCGCAGCCGTGGTCGCCGATGCCCTCGACGACGGCGACCGCGCCCGAGTTCCGCACGCAGAACCGCTCGCCCACCACGCCGCGCACGAACAGCTCACCGGACGTCGCGCCGTACAGCAGCACGTTGCCCGCGATGACGTTGTCCTCGGCGGTGTAAGCGGCGCCCTCCGGCGGCCGCACCACGATCCGCCCGCCCGACAGGCCCTTGCCGACGTAGTCGTTGCCGTCGCCGAGCAGCCGCAGCGTGATGCCCCGCGGCACGAACGCCCCGAAGCTCTGCCCGGCCGAACCGGTGAACGTCACGTCGATCGTGTCGTCCGGCAACCCCTCGCCGCCCCACCGGCGGGTCAGCTCGTGGCCGAGCATGGTGCCCACCGTGCGGTTGACGTTGCGCACCGGCAGCTCAAGCCGCACCGGCGTCGCGTCCTTCAACGCGCCCTCGCTGAGCTGGATCAGCGTGTGGTCCAGGGCCTTGTCCAGGCCGTGGTCCTGGGTGGTGGTGTTGTGCAGCGCCGCGCCCGGCGCCAGCTCCGGGACGTGGGTGATCGCCGAGAGGTCCAGCTCCTCGGTCTTCCAGTGCCGCACCGCGTCGTCGGTGTCGATCAGCTCGGCGTGCCCGACGGCCTCCTCGATGGACCGGAAGCCGAGTTCCGCCAGGTACTCCCGCACTTCCTGGGCGATGAACTCGAAGAAGTTCACCACGTACTCGGCCTTGCCGTCGAACTTCGCCCGCAGCTGCGGGTTCTGCGTGGCCACGCCCACCGGGCAGGTGTCCAGGTGGCACACCCGCATCATGATGCAGCCGGACACGACCAGCGGGGCGGTGGCGAAGCCGAACTCCTCCGCGCCCAGCAGCGCCGCGATCACCACGTCGCGGCCGGTCTTGAGCTGCCCGTCGGTCTGCACCACGATCCGGTCGCGCAGGTCGTTGGCCAGCAGCGTCTGCTGCGTCTCGGCCAGGCCCAGCTCCCAGGGGCCGCCCGCGTGCTTGATCGAGGACAGCGGGGAGGCACCGGTGCCGCCGTCGTGCCCGGAGATCAGCACCACGTCGGCGTGCGCCTTGCTCACGCCCGCCGCGACCGTGCCGACGCCGACCTCGCTGACCAGCTTGACGTGGATCCGCGCCTTCGGGTTGGCGTTCTTCAGGTCGTGGATCAGCTGTGCGAGGTCCTCGATGGAGTAGATGTCGTGGTGCGGCGGCGGGGAGATCAGCCCCACGCCCGGCGTGGAGTGCCGGGTCTTGCCCACCCACGGGTACACCTTGTGGCCGGGCAGCTGCCCGCCCTCGCCGGGCTTCGCGCCCTGCGCCATCTTGATCTGGATGTCGTCGGCGTTGACCAGGTATTCGCTGGTGACGCCGAAGCGGCCGGAGGCGACCTGCTTGATCGCCGAGCGGCGCGAATCGCCGTTGGCGTCCGGGGTGAACCGGTCGGCGTCCTCACCGCCCTCGCCGGTGTTCGACTTGCCGCCGAGGCGGTTCATCGCGATCGCGAGGGTCTCGTGCATCTCCTGCGAGATCGAGCCGTAGGAGATGGCGCCGGTGGCGAACCTCTTCACGATCGACTCGATCGGCTCGACCTCCTCGATCGGCACCGGCCGCCGGGCACCTTCGCGGAACTTGAACAGGCCGCGCAGGGTCATCAGGTCGCGCGACTGGTCGTCGACGGCCTTCGTGTACTCCTTGAAGACCTCGTAGCGGCCGGACCGCGTGGAGTGCTGCAGCTTGAACACGGTGCGCGGGTTGAACAGGTGCGGGTCGCCCTCGCGCCGCCACTGGTACTCGCCGCCCACCTGCAAGGTGCGGTGCGGGGCCTGCACGCCGTCGTCCGGGTAGGCGCGGCGGTGCCGCTCGGCGACCTCCTTGGCCAGCAGGTCGAAACCGACCCCGCCGAGCCGCGAGGTGGTGCCGGCGAAACATCGGTCGATGACCTCGGCGCCCAGCCCGATCGCCTCGAAGATCTGCGCACCGGTGTACGAGGCCACCGTGGACACGCCCATCTTCGACATCGTCTTGCGCACGCCCTTGCCGAGCGCCTTGATCAGGTTGCCGGTGGCCTTCGCCGGGTCGAGTCCCTGGAGCACGCCGTTGTGCACCAGGTCCTCGACGCTGGCCATCGCCAGGTACGGGTTGACGGCCGCGGCGCCGTAGCCGATGAGCAGCGCGACGTGGTGCACCTCGCGCACGTCACCGGCCTCGATCACCAGGCCGACGTGGGTGCGGGTCTTCTCCCGCACCAGGTGGTGGTGCACCGCGCCGGTCACCAGCAGCGACGGGATCGGCGCGTGCTCGGCGTCGGCGGCCCGGTCGGAGAGCACCAGCACGTGCGCGCCCTCGGCGACCGCGGCGGACACCTCGGCGCAGATCTCGTCGAGCCGCTCCCGCAGCGCCTCGCCACCGCCGCGCACCCGGTAGGTGCTGGAGATGATCGCGGGCTTGAGGCCGGGGCGGTCGCCGTCGTCGTCGATGTGCACGATCTTGGCGAGCTGGTCGTTGTCCAGCACCGGGAACGGCAGCACCAGCTGCTTGCAGGCGTCCGGATCGTGGTCGAGCAGGTTGTGCTCGGGGCCGATGTGGGTGGCCAGCGAGGTCACCAGCTCCTCGCGGATGGCGTCCAGCGGCGGGTTGGTGACCTGCGCGAACAGCTGCGTGAAGTAGTCGAACAGCTGCCGCGGGCGCTTCGAGAACGCCGCGAACGGCACGTCGTTGCCCATCGAGCCGATCGGCTCCGCCCCACCGGCGGCCATCGGCTTGAGCAGCACGTTCAGCTCTTCCTGCGTGTAGCCGAACACCTGCTGGCCGTGCACCAGCGACGCGTGCGAGGGCACCTCGCGGTCGCGGTCGGGCAGATCGCCCAGGTGCACCACGCCCTCGTCCAGCCACTGCTGGTACGGGTGCGCGGCCGCCAGTTCGCCCTTGATCTCCTCGTCGTCGACGATGCGCCCGGCACCGGTGTCGACCAGGAACATGCGGCCCGGCTGCAACCGGCCCTTGCGCACCACGCGCGCCGGGTCCAGTTCGAGCACGCCGACCTCGCTGGCCAGCACGACGAGCCCGTCGTCGGTCACCCAGTAGCGGCCGGGGCGCAGCCCGTTGCGGTCCAGGACCGCGCCGATCTGGGTGCCGTCGGTGAACGCCACCAGCGCGGGGCCGTCCCAGGGTTCCATCAGGTAGTTGTGGAACTCGTAGAACGCGCGGCGCTGCGGGTCCATCTCGGCGTGGTTCTCCCACGCCTCCGGGATCATCATCAGCACCGAGTGCGGCAGCGAGCGCCCGCCCAGGTGCAGCAGCTCCAGCACCTCGTCGAAGGTGGCCGAGTCGCTGCCGTCCGGCGTCGCGATCGGGTACAGCCGCTGCAGGTCACCGGGGATGAGGTCGGTCGCGAGCATGCTCTCGCGGGTCCGCATCCAGTTCCGGTTCCCCTTCATCGTGTTGATCTCGCCGTTGTGCGCGATGAACCGGTACGGGTGCGCCAGCGGCCACGACGGGAACGTGTTCGTGGAGAACCGCGAGTGCACCAGGCCGATGGCGCTGGTGAACCGCTCGTCGGCCAGGTCCGGGTAGAACGAGCCCAGCTGGGTCTCGCTGAGCATTCCCTTGTAGACGAAGGTCCGGGCCGACAGGCTCGGGAAGTACACCGCGGCCTCGTGCTCGGCGCGCTTGCGCACGCAGAACGCGCGGCGTTCGAACTGGAGGGCCGATTCGGACTCGGCTCCGTCGCTGCCGTGCCCGATGAACAGCTGGCGGAAGCTCGGCATCACCTCGCGGGCGGCCCGCCCGGCGTTGTCCGGCTCGATCGGCACCTCGCGCCAGCCGAGCAGGGTGAGGCCCTCCTCGGCGACGATCCGCTCGACGATCCCGGCCGCCTCCCGCGCCTCGTCGGCGTCGGCGGGCAGGAAGGCCGTCCCGGCCGCGTAACCGCCCGCTTCGGGCAGGTCGAACGGGACCACGGCGCGGAAGAACTCGTCGGGGACCTGCGTCAGCACGCCGACGCCGTCCCCCGTCTCCGGGTCGGCGCCCTTGGCGCCCCGGTGTTCGAGGTTGCGCAACGCCGTGAGGGCGTTCTGCACCAGTGCGTGGCTGCGCCGCCCGTGCATGTCGGCCACGAATGCGACCCCGCAGGCGTCGTGGTCGTGAGCCGGGTCGTACAGACCCCGCTCGGCGGCGCGACGTTGCGCCTCATTTCTCAAATACTGGGAATCCGGCATCGATCCTCCCGTCGCCAGGCCCGGATCGCGGCGAGGGAATTGTGAGCACTCGCAAGCGATCCGCGAAAACCTTTCGGGCACTGACAAAAGGATGCGCCGTTGCATCGTCGGTCAGTTCCGGGCACTGTACAGACGGATCGGGCCCACGGCTACGCCTGAGTAACACGGATGAAAATCACATGGCGGCGTCCCGGAGCGTGGAACCGGCCACCTTCCGGCGGTCAACCGCAGGTCACCTTCGATCAACCCCCTGACCAGCGGCGGCGCCCGCGGGGACCGGCCTCCAGGGCTCAAAGGCAGGCGTTGCGCCTGATCACGACGGCTTTTTCGGTCCAGTCCGGTTCGAGCGTGATGCAGCACACATCCCGGGAAGGGTTGCCTGACTCGAACCTCATCGAGACCGTCCTCTGTGGAACTCCGGCTTCCCCCGCCGCCGCCCCGAATTCACACGGATGACGCAGCGCCGAGACCAGATTCCCGTGCCATGCGCCGAATCCGGGCTCCGGATGAAACGTTCCATTCGGACATCACGCCGCCGACCGGCGACGACGGGGACGGCCACCGGCTCCCGCACGCGGTCCCGGCGCCGCCGATCGCGCTCCGCGAGCGGCCGAGCACCCGGCGCGCGCGCAGCGGACCCGAGTCCGTGTTCCCGGGGCAGCGGTGCGGAATGGCCCGGCTCCGCACCGTCACGATTCGCAATTCCCGTCCGGACGGTCAATCGCGGGACGGGTCTCCGGTCACCGCGGGCGCCGGTTCCGCCGCGTAACGCGACAGCAGCAGAAGCATTGCGATTCCGATCAGCAGATAGGAATTGCCGAACAGGTGCTGTAGCGCATTCCAGTTCCCATTGGCCGGGAACATCCGGAACGGGGTGACGAAGGCGGCCAGCACGAGCACGCCCGCCGACACCAGCCAGCCGCGGCTGCGCCTGCGCAACGCCGTGCCGGCCGCGACGAGCACGCCCGGCGCCACCCACACCCAGTGGTCCGACCAGGACGTCGGCGAGACCAGCAGCGCCAGCAGCGCCGTCGCCAGCAACGCCGGAGCCACCTCCGCCGTGCGCAGCACCCGCACCGCCACCAGCGTCAGCACCAGCGCGCACAGCGCCCACAGCGCGTGCTCGGTCAACGCGGGCAGGTCCAGCCGGGACAACGCGCCAATGATCGACTGGTTGGTGTGGTACGAGGAACCGCTGACGCCCGCGGCCGGACCGGTGCCGAACCAGTAGTCCATCGACGCCGAGCGGTTCAGCACGAACCCCAAGCAGGTCCCGGCGACGGCGGTGATCGCGGCGACCGCGGCCGCCCGGTACTCCTTGCGCACCAGGAAGAACAGCAGGAACGCGGCCGGCGTCAGCTTGATCGCGGCGGCCAGGCCCACCAGCAGGCCCCGCGGCCAGCGCGGGTGCTCGGTCAGGCAGTCCACCGCCACCAGCCCCATCAGCAGCACGTTGACCTGGCCCAGCCCGAACGACGCGTACACCGGTTCCAGCAGCAGCGTGCCCGGCAGGCCGATCGCGGCCACCGCGGCCGCGCTCTCCCGGCCCAGGTGCGGCCACGTCCGCCGCGCCACCAGGTACAGCACCACGCCGATCGCGACCAGGTCCGTCAGGTAGAGCAGCCACAGCCCCGCCACGTACGGCAGCACCGACGGCACCGCCAGCGGCAGCAGCGCGAACGGCGGGTACACCCACGGCAGGATCCGGTCGGCGCTCGTCATCGGACCGCCGACCGTGATGTCCCCGCCGCTGAGCCAGGTGTGCACCGCCCAGCGGTACACCTGGTAGTCGACGCCCGCGCCGTGCCCCAGCCCGGCGCGGCTCATCAGGAACAGCGCCACCAGCGAGACCAGCAGCGCCACCGCACCGGCGGCGATGACCGGCCGCGGCCGGACCAGCACGTGGGCGCGCAGCCGCGCGAACCAGCGCTGCGCGGTGGTGAGGTAGCGGGTGAGTGCGGCCTGCCTGGGCCCGGGTAACCGGGGGCTGCGTAGCGGGGTGGCCAACGAGATCCTTCCGTCGCGCGGCCACCAGCATCGGCTGCCCGATCCCCGACTAGGAGCATCCGGCCGCAGGGGGTGCACCTGGATACAGGCGCAGAACTCTATCCAACCGCCCGGAGTGCTCCACCCCACACCCCTGCTCCGAGGTGGGCGGCCAGCTCGGGCCTCGGGCCACCCACCCGGTCGATCACTCCAGCTGCCGTCGAACCCGCCAGGTAGGTCATGTCCGTTTCCTGTCAGCGGCGAAGCCGATGAACTGCCGACCACGCACGCAGCCGGACCACCAGCGGGTTCTCAGCGGGATCCTCGCGAGGACAGCGTTTTCGCCTGTGGCGGAGCCACCGGTGAAAACGATCCCGCAGCGGGAATCCCGCTGAGGTTCCGCCACCCGACCACCCCGCAGCAGAAGTAGAGAGACGCTCGGTCAGAGCGCGTAGAGCTCCGGGAGGTTGACGACGATGGCCTCCTGAGTGCTCCGGGAGATCACCACGACGGCCTTGTGCTCCGGGTCCGGGTTCTCCTCGCGGTGCGGCACGTACGGCGGCACGAAGATGTAGTCGCCGGGCTCGGTCTCGATCTGCACCTCCTCGGTGCCGTCGTGGAAGACGAACCGGGGGTGGCCGCTGACCACGTAGATCGCGGTCTCCGACTCGCCGTGGTGGTGGTTGTCGGAGGCCGTCGCGGGCGCCACGTGCGTCTCGCCGGTCCAGATCCGCTCGGAGCCGACGGTGTCGCCGCTGATCGCCGCGAACCGCTGCATGCCCTCGGTCTGCGCGGTGCCCCCGTCCAGCTCGCTGCCGCGGATGTGGTGCAGCCGGGAGCGCAGCGACTGCTTCTCCGCGGGGTCGACCTTCGAGGTCAGGTCGGGGTGGAATGCGTCCGCCATGGAACTGCTCCGTTCTGGGTCAGGCCGCCGCGCGCTGTTCGGCGGCCAGGTCGGCGATGGTGATCCGTTCGAGGAAGTCCGCGACGGCGCCGCCGAGCCGCGTCCACACCGCGTCCCGCTCGGCGTCGTCGTGCCGGGAGGTCACCGCGCCTTCGACGACGCGGACCACGTCGGCGAGGGTGATCTCCGCGGCGTCCCGCGCCGGCCAGTAGCCGCCTTCGCAGCCGCGCTGGCTGTGCACGAGGCCGCCGCGGCGCAGCTCCACCATCAGGTTCACCAGCGAGTTCAGCGGAATCCCCTGGGTGCGGGCCATCGATTCGCAGGTCTGCTGCCTGCCGCTGCTCGCCAGCTCCACCAGGGCGCGCACCGAGTAGTCGACGCGGGCGGAGATGTGCACGGGCGCGGCGCGGCGCACCCGAGTGCTCCTGGTCGCGGCCACCTCCGGCAGCACCACGGCGCCCTTGGCGATCTCCTCGCAGAACAGCACGATCCGGGCGGCGACGCTGCGGTGCACCTTGTCGTTGAGCACGTCGTGCACGCCGTCCTTGAACACCGCGGTGCTCGCCTGCGGGTGCGCGGCGCCGAGCCGGGTGACCGGGTCGACGGGCGCGATCGCGTCCGCGTCGCCGTGCAGCAGCAGCACCGGCACGTCCGGGAGCCGCTGCGGCGGTTCGGCGGTGCCCGCGTCGAGCTCGCCCCAGTGGAAGTCCGGGTCGGCGCTGAGCCGTTCGCGGTGGATCGGGCAGGAGGTGCGGGCGGCGATCTCGTCCTCGCGCCCGGCGGGCGCACCGGGCGCCGCGGCCAGCGGGGTGCCCGCCAGCACCAGCCCGTCCACCTCGGTCTCCAGCGCGGTCTCCCAGGCGCGCAGCGCACCGGTGTCGGTGCCGACGAGGATGCGGGCGGTGTCGCCCGCCCCGTCGAACCAGTCGGCCGGTGCGGTGCCGAGGTCCGGGACGACGACGGTGTAGCCGTCGACGGCGAGCCTGCGGCCGAACCGCTCGTACAGGCCGGGGTGTTCGCCCCGCCCGTGCAGCACCACGACGTGGCCCCGCGAGGCGGTCTCCGGCACCCAGCTGCGGGTCATCTCGACTCCATTCGTTCCGTGCCCGGCATCATGCACCCCCGGGCGACCCGGCGGTCCGGCGCGCTCACGCCGGTGTCCGCTCGGCGGCGCCCGCGCGGCGCGCCACTTCTTCGCGGACGGCGGGGATGAGCTCCCGGCCGTAGTCGATGGCGTCGTCCAGCGGGTCGTAGCCGCGGATGAGCAGCGTGGTCACCCCGATGTCCACGTAGTCGGCGAGCGCCTTCGCGACGGTCTCGGCGGTGCCGACGAGCGCGGTGGAGTTCCCGGCCGCGTTGGTGGCCTGCGAGGTCGGGGTCCACAGCGCCCGGTCATGCAGCTCGCCCTTGGCGGCCGCTGCCAGCAGGCGCTGCGAGCCGACGTTGGCGACCTCCGAGTCCTTGCCCAGCGTCTTCGGCCCGGTGAAGGAGCCGAACCCGCCGCGAGCGGCCCGGATCCGGTCCAGCACGGAGTGCGCGCGCTCCCAGGCGAGTTCCTCGGTGGCGCCGAGGATGGGCCGGAACGACACGCTGATGCCGGGCACGTCGGTGCGTCCGGCGGCCCGCGCGGCGGCGCGGACGGAGGCGATCTGCTCGGCGGTCTCGGCCAGCGGCTCGCCCCACAGCGCGAACACGTCGGCGTGCTTGCCGCCGACCCGGTAGGCCGCCGCGGAGGAACCGCCGAAGTACAGCGGGATCCGGGGCCGCTGCACGGGTTTCACCGCGGTGCTGAAGTCCTCGATCCGGTAGTTCGGCCCGTCGTGGTCGATCGGCCCGTCCTCGGTCCACGCCCGCTCGAGCACCTCCAGGTACTCGTCGGTGCGCGCGTAGCGCTGCTCCTTGTCCAGGTGGTCGCCGTCGCGGCGCTGGTCGGCGTCGCTGCCGCCGGAGATGACGTGCACCGCGATCCGCCCGCCGGACAACGCGTCCAGCGTGGCGAAGGTCCGCGCGGCCAGCGTGGGTGCCACGAATCCGGGCCGGTGCGCGATGAGCAGGCCGAGCCGGTCGGTGTGCGCGGCGACGTGCGCGGCCAGCTGGGTGCCGTCCGGGGATCCGGAGCCGTGGCCGATGAGGACCCGGTCGAAGCCGCCGTCCTCGTGGGCGCGGGCGAAGCGGCGCAGGAACGCGGGGTCCACGGCGGGGCCGCTCGCCGGGTGGATCTCGGAGACGTGCTGGGCGCCGATCATGCCGACGATTTCCACACTCATGGTCAGACACTTCCTGTCTCGGTTCCCGGGGGCCCGCCGCGCGGGCGCGCGGGACCGCGCCCGCGGCCCGCGGGGCCGGGGTGGAGCGGCGGAGGAGCGCGCCGCGGGGAGGGGGTCGGTCAGTGCACGCCGAGCCACGAGAGGAGTTCGGCGCGCTGGGCGACGAACGCGGGCGCGGCCACGCCGCGCGGGCGGGTGGGGGGGGCGGGCGGGGGGGGGGGCGGGGGCCCCCCCCGGGGGGGCCCCCCCCCCCCCCCCGCCCCCCCCGCCGGGAGCGCGAGACGTCCCGCCGCTCCGCGCCGGGAGAGCAGCACCGCCGCTCCGCACC